>NC_009792.1:4500000-4720462 GCF_000018045.1 Citrobacter koseri ATCC BAA-895
TTCAGGCGCTGCTGTTCAACGGTTTCTACGAATGCGTTCTGGTCGGCGCGCTCTTTCTGGTGGTGCATATGATCATCGGCAATATCCTGGAACCGCGCATGATGGGCCACCGCCTGGGAATGTCCACGCTGGTGGTGTTCCTCTCTTTACTGGTGTGGGGATGGTTATTAGGCCCGGTAGGGATGCTGCTTTCCGTTCCGCTTACCAGCGTCTGTAAAATCTGGATGGAGACCACCAAAGGCGGCAGCAAGCTGGCGATTTTACTGGGGCCGGGTCGCCCGAAAAGTCGGTTGCCCGGATAATTAATTTACCTACCAACCAGGGTAGTTTTTATCTACGCACCTGCCCGGTAAACTGTCATGCGTTTTAAATATATGTGGCAGTTTACCTTAAATGAAATATGTCCTGCCGCCCGTTATTTAATAAATAAGAAACAGCATTCACCGGAATAAAGCGACTTAACTCAAACAGATATAACAATATCGCATTCAGCCGGTTTTCGCGTGAAATGAAAAATGCATAAAATAAAAACCGACGCCATTATGGCTGGCGTTCGTTATTAATAAATTAATAAGCACATTATTAGTCAACTAGTTAATTGATAGGGAGTTTTCATGAAACAATTCATTAAATGGTTTGCCGCTATTGCGGTTGTGGGTGCTCTGGCGGGTTGCGCGCGTACTGCGCCTATCGATCAGGTTCACTCCAGCGTGAGCGCGGGCCATACTCAGGAGCAGGTCAAAAACGCCATTCTGAAGGCTGGCGTTCAACGCCAATGGATCATGTCTGAAGTCGGGCCTGGCGTTATCAAAGGACGTCAGCAGACGCGCAACCACGTCGCTGAAGTGCGCATTACCTACTCCGCCACCGGCTACGACATCAAATACGACAGCAGCCTCAATTTGCAGGCTTCCGGCGGCAAAATTCACAAAAACTACAACCGCTGGGTACATAACCTGGACAAAGACATCCAGGTTAACTTGTCCGCAGGCGCGGGTCTGTAATTCAGGCGGTACGCACTTTCATTCAGGTGGCATTGAGCTGAACGTTCACGCGTCAAAAGCGGCGGCCTGAAAGATGACGCGGATTATTAAAGTCGGGTCGAAGACGGCCCGATAACTCGCTTTTACCCCCTCTTAACAGGTTGTCCCCATTATGTACGAACAGGACTCGCTCAGCGCACTGGATGCCATCACGGAAGCACAACGTATCGCCTTCGCCCCCATGCTTTTCCAGGCCGCATTGTGTCTGCGTAACGCGGGTGTGCTGACATATCTGGATCGGCAGGGTAAACGCGGCGCAACGCTCGACGATATCACTGAAAACAGCAGCATCAATGAATATGCCGCCAGCGTACTGCTGGATATGGGATTAAGCGGACGTATTATTACTCACAAAGAGGGGCATTATTATCTCGCGAAGGTGGGGCATTTTCTTCTGCATGACGCCATGACCCGCATAAATATGGATTTCACCCAGGATGTTTGCTATCAGGGGCTGTTTTATCTGGAAAATGCGCTAAAGGAAGGCAAACCGTCAGGACTGAAAATATTCGGCGACTGGCCAACGATTTATCCCGCGTTGTCGCAATTACCGCAGGCGGCGCGTGACAGCTGGTTCGCCTTCGATCATTACTATTCCGACGGCGCATTTGACGCCGCGTTGCCTTATGTATTCGCCAGTCGCCCGGCAACCCTGTACGATGTGGGCGGAAATACCGGGAAATGGGCATTACGCTGCTGCCAGTACGATGAAAATATCGCGGTCACTTTATTAGATTTGCCACAACAAATTGCACTTGCCCGTAAAAATATCGAAAATGCAGGATTATCTCATCGCATAGATTTCCATGCAGTGGATATGCTGGGTGATACGCCTTTACCTGGAGAGGCCGATATCTGGTGGATGAGCCAATTTCTGGACTGCTTTTCACCGGAACAGATTATCACCATGCTCAGTAACGTTGCCCGAGTGATGAAACCCGGCGCAAGGCTGTGCATTATGGAGCTGTTCTGGGATGCGCAGAAATTTGAAGCGGCCTCTTTTAGCCTGAATGCGTCTTCGCTTTATTTTACCTGTATGGCAAATGGCAACAGCCGTTTCTACAGCGTAGAGAAGTTTTATCACTATCTGGACATGGCAGGGTTCCAGGTGGATGAACGCCATGACAACCTGGGCGTTGGGCATACTTTATTGATATGCCAAAAGAAAAAATAACAAAGTGACGTTAAAAAAACGTCACTGGTATCACCGGATTACCGCGGACGCGCGTTGATGAAATTTGCACTAAACATAACAGACTGGCAGGCCAGAGCCCCAGGACTTAGCGAAGCGACCCACTGGCAGCAGTGGTCGCGGGAGCCGTACGCCATCGATCCCGCCGCGCCGCAGGCAAAACTGCACGAACTCCCGATGATGACCGCCCGGCGGCTCAGTTCCGGCAGCAAACTGGCGGTAGAGTGCGGGCTGGCCATGCTGCGTCGCCACGATATCGACGCGGTGCTCTATACCAGCCGCCACGGCGAACTGGAGCGTAACTACCGCATCCTGCACGCGCTGGCGATGGAACAGGCGCTCTCTCCCACCGATTTCGCCCTGTCAGTACACAATTCCGCGGTCGGTAATCTGACCATTGCCGCAAAACAGCCAGTTGTCTCATCCTCGCTTTCCGCCGGGAGAGACACCTTCCAGCAAGGGTTATGCGAAGTGATGTGCCTGCTTCAGGCGGGTTATCAGCGGGTACTGATGGTCGATTTCGACGGCTTCCTACCCGAGTTTTACCATCCGCGATTACCGCCGCAGATGCCGAGCTGGCCTTACGCCGTCGCCTTTGTCATTGAAGCGGGGAATACGCTGTCCTGCGCCACGCAGCCCGGTACGCCTCAGGATGAAACGCCGCTTCCGCAAAGCCTGCTGTTTTTACAACGTTACTTACAAAACGCCGACGCCTTTACGCTGCCGGGCGAGCGGGTAGAGTGGCAGTGGAGCCGCGCGTGAACACGCTTCTGGCGCGCCTGGATTGGGCATGGCGACTGGTGATGACCGGTTTTTGTTTTGCCCTGTTCGGCATCGGCGGGCTGTTGCTTTCTGTCGTGTGGTTCAACTTATTGTTACTATTGGTATGGAACCCCGTCAGACGCCGCCGCCTGGCCCGTCGCAGCATTGCGGCCAGTTTTCGCGCCTTTTTAACGGTAGCGAAAACGCTTGGCGTTCTGGACTACCGCATTGAGGGGAGCGACGTGCTGCGACAGGAGAAAGGGTGTCTGGTGGTGGCGAACCATCCCACGCTTATCGATTACGTGCTGCTGGCTTCCGTCATGCCCGAAACCGACTGCCTGGTGAAGAGCGCACTGCTGAAAAACCCGTTCGTCAGCGGCGTTATTCGCGCGGCGGATTACCTGATCAACAGCCAGGCCGACGCGCTGTTACCGGCCTGCCAGCAGCGTCTGGATCAGGGCGACACAATATTGATTTTCCCCGAAGGGACGCGAACGCGACCCGGTGAAAAAATGACGCTGCAACGCGGCGCGGCCAATATCGCCGTGCGCTGCGGCAGCGATTTACGCGTAGTGACTATCCACTGTAGCGAGCATCTGCTGGATAAGCAGAGCAAATGGTATGACGTGCCTCCCGCGAAACCTCTGTTTACCGTAGAGGTACGCGAGCGGATCGCGATCGACCCGTTTAACGATGCAAATTTACAAGAACCGGCGCTGGCGGCAAGGCAGTTGAACCGGCATCTTTTGCTTCAATTACAACCAGGTGCTACACCTCTTTCAGGAATTAATGATGCAAGCGCTCTACCTTGAAATTAAAAATCTCATAATAAATACGCTGAATCTGGACGAGCTGTCCGCTGACGATATCGATACCGAGGCGGCGCTCTTTGGTGATGGTTTAGGACTGGATTCGATCGATGCCCTTGAGCTGGGGCTGGCGGTGAAAAACCAGTATGGCGTGGTGCTCTCCGCAGAGAGCGAAGAGATGCGTCAGCACTTCTTTTCCGTCGCCACGCTGGCATCTTTCATTCACGCTCAACGAGCCTGAGGCGAGTCCGTTATGACAGAACAACATGCCATTTATGAAGAAGTCTCCGCGCTTCTGGTCAAACTGTTTGAAATCGACCCTCAGGACATCAAACCTGAGGCGCGCCTGTATGAAGATCTGGAGCTGGACAGCATCGACGCCGTCGACATGATCGTGCATCTGCAAAAGAAAACCGGTAAGAAAATCAAGCCGGAAGAGTTCAAAGCGGTGCGTACCGTGCAGGATGTCGTCGACGCCGTAGAACGCCTGCTGAAAGAAGCGTAATACGCCATGTCAGGCGCTCACGCGCGTATGGGTATTCAGTTGCTGACCGGCCTGATGCTGCTGGCCTGGCCATTTTTGATCTGGTTTGGGCTGACGCATAACAGCCTCCACTGGCTGCTGCCGCTGATGGCGTTGCTGCTCTTTTTACGCTTTCGTCAGACCCGGCGACAGGCGGGGCCGCTGCGCGTCGTCACTCAGGTGGCGGCGGTGGCGGGCATAGCGCTTTGCGTCGCCAGCTATCTGCTTAAAACACATCAACTGCTGCTGTTTTACCCGGTCGTTGTTAACGGCGTCATGCTTGCCGTTTTTGGCGGCTCGCTGTGGACATCCATGCCGATTGTCGAACGTCTGGCGCGACTGCGTGAACCTGCGCTGCCGGAAGCCGCAGTGCGCTACACCCGTCGCGTAACACAAATCTGGTGCGCCTTTTTCATCGGCAACGGCGGTATTGCGCTCTTTACCGCGCTACACGGCGACATGGCGCTATGGACCGCCTGGAACGGCATGATTGCCTATCTGCTGATGGGCGCGTTGATGGCGGGCGAGTGGCTGGTGCGCCGCCAGGTGATTAAACGAGAAACACAATGAAGCAGACCCTTCCGCTCTCCCGCTGGCTCACCGCGCCACGCCCGGATGAAACGCCTGTTGCCTGGCTGGGTGAGGACACCTGGACGCTGGGCCACCTGCGCCATGACGTCGCGCAGTTGGTGAAACACCTGCAACAGCAGGAGGGCGAGCGCTGGGCGCTGTGTTTTGAGAACAGCTATCTGTTTATTGTTGCGCTGCTGGCAACGCTGCATAGCGGAAAAACGCCCGTTATTCCGGGGCATAACCGCGTCTCTCTGCTGGATGAGCAGCGCGCGCTGTTCAACGGCGTGCTCAGCGATAAGACGTCTGGCTGGCACGGCCCGCTGCTGGTGGTCAATACATCACGACAGTTCAGCGCAGAAGCCTTCACATTCGACGATATTGCCGCCGATGCCTTCGTTGAATTGTTTACCTCTGGCTCCACCGGTCAGCCCAAGCGCATCATCAAACCCATCGCGCGGCTGGATTGCGAGGCCGAACTGCTGGCGATGCGTTTTGCCGACCGCCTGGCAGGCTGTCGCGTCGTGGCGTCAGTCGTTCCTCAACATCTGTACGGTCTGACTTTCCGTATTTTCCTACCGATGGCGCTCGGCCTGCCGCTTCATGCCGCAATGCTCTACTACGCAGAGCAGCTTGCCGCGCTAAGCCACGACCACCGCTATGCGTTTATCAGCAGTCCGGCGTTCCTGAAACGCCTCGACCACCGGCTCACGCCGCCGCCGGTCAACATGATCCTTTCCGCAGGCGGTATGCTGCCCTGGGGCGATGTCACGCAAACCGCCGCCTGGCTCAATATCTGGCCGGATGAAATCTACGGCAGCACCGAAACCGGCATTCTCGCCTGGCGCTACCGCCAGCAGGAGGAGATCGCCTGGCTCCCCTTCCCCGGCGTACATTTTCAGCCGGAGGGCGAAGCATTTCGCGCCTTTTCGCCGCTGATCGTGCAGCAGGACGGCCTGTTGCTCGACGATATCCTCCACTTTGATGAGAACGGCCAGTTCCGCCTGATGGGACGCCGGGGGCGCGTCGTCAAAATTGAAGAGAAACGGATCTCGCTCAGCGAAGTTGAACAGCGGCTGCTGGAATTGAAGGGCATCCGCGAGGCGGTCGCGCTGCCTGTTTCACGCGGCGGTCGTCAGGGCATTGGCGTTCTGCTGGTGCTGGATGACGAAACCCGCCAACAATGGCAGCGCTGCGGCGGCAAAGCCCAGGAGCTGACCTGGCGTCGTTCGCTGCTGCCGTGGCTGGAGCCGGTTGCCGTACCTCGCTACTGGCGCGTGATCGACGAGATCCCGGTCAACAGTATGAACAAGCGTGTCTATGCGCAATTACAGGAGTTATTTCATGATACCCCATGAAATTGAGCGCCATCAGGCACAACCCCAACAGCTTGAGATCGTCCTGCATCTCGACCCTTCCCTGTTCTGGTTCAGCGGCCACTTTACCGTGCAGCCGCTGTTGCCCGGCGTCGCGCAGCTGTACTGGGTGATGCATTACGCCACCACGCTGCTCACGCCCGGCTGGCGTTTTCACAGCATCCAGAACGTCAAATTCCAGGCGCCGCTGCTGCCTGAAACCACGGTGACGCTGACCCTGAGCTGGCAGGAAACCCGCCAGCTCCTGACGTTTAGCTATCAGCGCCACGATGGCGACGCGCGGCATACCGCCAGCAGCGGGAAGATCCGGTTATGCCGTTGACCTTCACTCCCTGCGTGCTCATCCCCTGCTACAACCACGGCGCGATGATGGCGCGGGTGCTGGCGCGACTACAGCCGTTTAATCTGCCCTGCATTGTGGTGGATGACGGCAGTGACGAAACAACACATCGGGAATTAGCACAGCTGGCGGCTCAGGAACCGAACCTGACGCTGATCCGCCTGCCGGAAAACGCGGGCAAAGGCGCTGCGGTGATTCGTGGGCTACAGGCAGCCTCAGACGCGGGATTTACCCACGCGGTGCAGGTGGACGCCGACGGCCAACATGCCATTGAAGATATTCCGAAGCTGCTCGAACTGGCGCAGGAAAACCCAGCCGCGCTGATCTCCGGGCAGCCGATCTATGACGATTCCATTCCCCGTTCGCGCCTGTACGGTCGCTGGATAACCCACGTCTGGGTATGGATTGAAACGCTTTCGTTCCAGTTGAAAGACAGCATGTGCGGGTTTCGCGTGTACCCAGTCTCCCCTGTGCTGCAACTGGCGCAGCGCGTCACGCTCGGCAAACGGATGGACTTCGACACCGAAGTCATGGTGCGCCTCTACTGGCAGGGCAACACCAGCTATTTTGTCCCAACCCGCGTTACCTATCCGCTGGACGGGCTGTCCCATTTTGACGCGCTAAAAGACAACTGCCGAATTTCACTGATGCACACCCGCTTGTTCTTCGGCATGCTGCCGCGCATCCCGTCTTTGCTGTTTCGCCGCTCGTCGCCGCACTGGGCGCGCCAACAGGAAGTTAAAGGGCTGTGGGGAATGCGCCTGATGCTGCTGGTCTGGCGTCTGCTTGGGCGTAAGGCGTTCTCGCTGCTGCTTTATCCGGTGGTCGGCGTCTACTGGCTGACGGCAGCGCACGCCCGCAACGCGTCGCAACACTGGCTGACCCGCGTGCGAACGCAACTGACGTCACACCAGCGCCCCGTTCCGTCCCGGCTGACCAGCTTCCACCACTTTCTGCGTTTTGGCGAGGCGATGCTGGATAAAATCGCCAGCTGGCGCGGGGAGCTACAGTTTGGCCGCGATGTGGTCTTTGCGCCGGGCGCAGAAGCGACGCTCAACATCACGGCGCCAACGGGCAAACTGCTGCTGGCCTCGCATCTGGGCGATGTCGAAGCCTGCCGCGCGCTGGCGCAATTGCAGGGCAGCAAAACCATCAACGCTCTGGTGTTCAGCGACAATGCCCAACGTTTTAAGCAGATCATGGACGAGATGGCGCCGCAGGCCGGGCTGAACCTGATGCCCGTCACCGACATCGGCCCGGACACCGCCATCCTGCTGAAAGAGAAGCTGGAACGCGGCGAGTGGATCGCCATTGTTGGCGACCGTATTGCGGTTAACCCACAGCGTGGCGGCGAGTGGCGCGTCTGCTGGAGTCGTTTTATGGGTCAGCCCGCGCCGTTTCCGCAGGGGCCATTTATTCTGGCCTCCATCCTGCGCTGCCCGGTTCAGCTTATTTTCGCTCTGCGCCAGAACGGGAAACGGCATATCCACTGTGAACCGTTCGCCGACCCGCTGCTGTTGCCGCGCGCCGAACGCCAGCAGGCATTACAGCAGGCCATCGACCGCTACGCCGAACGCCTTGAGCACTACGCGCTACAGTCGCCGCTCGACTGGTTTAATTTTTTCGATTTCTGGCAACTGCCGGATGCCAAAAACAAGGAGTAAAGGGTGCTTAACGATCCCCGTTTTACTGCTGAAGTAGAGCTGACCATTCCGTTCCACGACGTCGATATGATGGGCGTTGCGTGGCACGGCAACTATTTCCGCTACTTCGAGATTGCCCGTGAGGCGCTGCTCAACCAGTTCGACTACGGCTACCGCCAGATGAAAGCGTCCGGCTACCTGTGGCCCGTGGTCGATACCCGCGTGAAGTACCGCAACGCGCTGACATTCGAACAACGCATTCGGGTGCGCGCCCGTCTTGAAGAGTACGAAAACCGCCTGCGCATCGGCTACGAAATTTTTGATGCGCAGACGGGAAAACGCGCCACGACGGGTTACACCATCCAGGTAGCGGTAGAAGAGAAAAGCCGCGAGATGTGCTTCGTCAGCCCGGATATTTTGTTTGAACGTATGGGAGTAACGCCATGAGATTCCTGCCGCTGCTGGCGCTGATCATCAGCCCGTTCGTGAGCGCTCTGACGCTCGACGATCTGCAACAGCGCTTTACCGAACAGCCGGTTGTCCGCGCCCACTTCGATCAAACCCGGACGATTAAGGATCTGCCGCAGCCGCTGCGATCCCAGGGCAGGATGCTGATCGCTCGCGACCAGGGGCTGCTGTGGGATCAAACCGCCCCGTTCCCGATGCAGCTGCTGCTGGACGACAAACGGATGGTACAGGTGATCAACGGCCAGCCGCCGCAAGTCATCACCGCCGAAAACAACCCGCAGATGTTCCAGTTTAACCACCTGCTGCGCGCGCTGTTCCAGGCTGACCGCAGCGTGCTGGAGCAGAACTTCCGCGTCGATTTCGCCGATAAAGGCGAGGGGCGCTGGGCGCTGCGGCTGACGCCGATCACCACGCCGCTGGACAAGATTTTCGCCACGATTAACCTGGCCGGACAAACGTATCTGGAGTCAATCCAACTGAATGATAAACAAGGTGATCGCACGGATATCGCACTCACTCAACACCAACTGACGCCCGCTCAACTGACCGATGACGAACGCCAACGTTTTACCGCGCAATAACCGTAAAAGCCTCGCGCTGCTATGGGGTGTCGCCTGCCTGATTATGTTGGGCGCATTGCTGACGCTGCTGCCCCAGTCACGGCTGAACAGCAGCGTGCTGGCAATGCTGCCAAAACAGGCTTTAGGGAACATTCCGCCTGGCCTGAACGACGGTTTCATGCAGCGCCTCGACCAACAGCTGGTCTGGCTGGTAAGCCCGGGTAAACAGGCCGATCCGCAGGTGGCGCGCGACTGGCTCGCGCTGTTGCAAAAATCCCACGCGCTGGCGGACGTCAAAGGCCCGATGGACGCCGACAGCCAGCAGGCATGGGGCGCCTTTTTCTGGCAGCATCGCAACGGCCTGATCGATGAGGCCACCCGCGCTCGTCTGCAAAACGGCGGCGACGCGCAGGCGCAGTGGATTCTGTCTCAGCTGTATTCCGCCTTCTCCGGGGTGAGCGGTAAAGAGCTGCAAAACGATCCGCTGATGCTGATGCGCGGTTCGCAGCTGGCGATGGCGAAAAACGGCCAGCGTCTGCGGCTGATGGACGGCTGGCTGGTCACTCAGGATGAGCAGGGGCACTACTGGTATCTGCTGCACGGCGAGCTGGCCGGTTCGTCGTTTGATATGCAGCAAACGCACCAGCTCGTCACCACGCTCAGCGCGCTGGAAGGTGAACTAAAAACGCGTTATCCGCAGGCGCAGCTGCTGTCGCGCGGTACGGTTTTTTACAGTGATTACGCCAGCCAGCAGGCGAAACAGGATATCTCCACCCTTGGCGTGGCGACGGTTCTGGGCGTGATTCTGCTGATCGTGGCGGTCTTTCGCTCGCTGCGCCCGCTGCTGCTGTGCCTGATATCGATTGGCGTCGGCGCGCTGGCCGGAACCGTCGTCACCCTGCTGATTTTCGGCGAGCTGCACCTGATGACGCTGGTGATGAGCATGAGCATCATCGGCATTTCGGCCGACTATACGCTTTATTACCTGACCGAGCGCATGGTGCACGGCAACGACGCGTCGCCGTGGCAGAGCCTCGCCAAAGTGCGTAACGCCCTGCTGCCGGCGCTGCTGACCACCGTCGCGGCGTATCTGATCATGATGCTCGCCCCTTTCCCCGGCATTCGCCAGATGGCGGTATTTGCCGCCGTGGGATTAAGCGCCTCCTGCCTGACGGTCATTTTCTGGCATCCGTGGCTGTGTCGCGGGCTGCCTGTGCGCCCCGTTCCGGCAATGGTGCTAATGTTGCGCTGGCTGGCGGCGTGGCGGCGCAATAAAAAACTGTCCATCGGCCTGCCTGTGGCGCTGGCGATCTTCTCGCTGGCGGGCATCGCAACGCTGCATGTGGATGACGATATTTCACAGCTACAGGCGCTGCCGCAGCAGATTCTGGCGCAGGAAAAAGCGATCACCGCCCTGACCGGGCAGAGTGTCGATCAGAAATGGTTTGTGGTTTACGGTCAGTCCGCACAGCAAACGCTGGAGCGGCTGGAAGCCTTTACCCCAGCGCTGGAACAGGCAAAGCGTGACGGGCTGCTCAGCGGCTATCGCACGCTTCCGATCAACTCGCTCGCCCGTCAGCGGCAGGATCTGAAGCTACTGAAAAACGCCGCTCCGGCGGTGAACCGCGCGCTACAGAATGCCGGGCTTTCCACGGTTAACCCGGATCTGAACGCCATGCCGGTAACGGTGGACGCCTGGCTTGCCAGCCCGGCCAGCGAAGGCTGGCGGCTGCTGTGGCTGACGCGGGAGAATGGCGAAAGCGGCGTGCTGGTGCCGGTAGACGGCGTGAAGCGGAGCGCCACGCTGAACGCCCTCGCCACGCAATATTCCGGCGTGGCGTGGGTTGACCGAAAAAGCACCTTCGACACGCTGTTCGCCCTCTATCGCAATGTGCTGACGGGACTGCTGTTTGTGGCGCTGGCGGTCATTGCCTGCGGCGCGATGATCAGGCTTGGCTGGCGCAAAGGGCTGGTAAGCCTGGTGCCGTCAGTGCTGTCGCTGGGCTGCGGTCTGGCGGCGCTGACATTGAGCGGCCATGCGGTCAATCTGTTCTCGCTATTGGCGCTGGTGCTGGTGCTGGGGATTGGCATCAACTATACGCTGTTTTTCAGCAACCCACGCGGAACGCCGTTGACCTCGCTGCTGGCGATTACGCTGGCGATGATGACCACGCTGCTGACCCTCGGCATGCTGGTCTTTAGCACCACCCAGGCCATCAGCAGTTTCGGTATCGTACTGGTCAGCGGGATTTTCACCGCATTTCTGTTATCGCCTCTGGCAATGCCCGGTAAAAAAGAGAAAAAAAGAAGATGATCAAACAAACAGCGCACTGGTTGAGACACCTTTTGCCGGATGGCGGCTTTGCCTTATCCGGCCTACGCCAGCGCACAAACCGCAGGCCGGATAAGCGTAGTGCCATCCGGCAGTTTCTGCTGATGACCGCAGCGCTCATTCTGACCGGATGCAGCCACTCGCAGAAAGCGCCGGAAGGCCGCCCGCAGGCGTGGCTGGAACCCGGCGCGCGCGTAACGCTGCCTGCGCCGGGCATCTCTCCGGCGGTCAGTTCGCAACAACTGCTCACCGGCAGCTTTAACGGCAAAACCCAGTCGCTGCTGGTGATGCTCAATGCCGACGAGCAAAAAATCACCCTTGCCGGACTGTCGTCGGTTGGCATCCGCCTGTTCCTGGTCACCTATGATGAGAAAGGGTTGCACACCGAGCAGTCCATCGTGGTGCCGCAGCTGCCGCCCGCCAGCCAGGTTCTGGCCGACGTAATGCTCAGCCACTGGCCGATTAGCGCCTGGCAGCCGCAGTTGCCGACGGGCTGGACGCTCACCGACAACGGCGACAAACGCGAGCTGCGCAATGCCAGCGGTAAGCTGGTGACGGAAATTATCTATCTGAACCGCAAAGGCAAACGCGAGCCAATCAGCATTGAGCAGCATGTGTTCAAATACCACATCACCATTCAATATCTGGGTGACTGATATGATCTATATTTCTGCGATCGGTATGATCAACGCGCTGGGCAACGATACGGATGAGATCGCCACGAACCTGACGCGCGGCGTGGCGCCTGGTATGCGCCCTCGCCCCGGCTGGCTACAGGGGCATCCACAGGCGGTGCTCGCCGGTGTTGACGGCGAACTGCCCGCCATCCCCGATGACTTTGCCGCTCACCGTTCGCGCAACAATCAGCTGCTGCTGGCCGCGCTCGCGCAGATCCAGCCCCGGGTGGATGAGGCCATCGCGCAGTATGGCCGCGATCGCGTCGCCGTGGTGCTCGGCACCAGCACCTCCGGCCTCGACGAGGGTGATGCCCATGTCAACCTGACGCTAAACGGCCAGGAAAGCCTCTCCTGGCAGTACCCGCAGCAGGAGCTGGGCGATCCGTCGCGCTTTCTCAGCCACTGGCTGGCGCTTGATGGCCCGGCATTCACCCTTTCCACCGCCTGTTCCTCCAGCGCCAGAGCGATCATCAGCGGACGCCGACTGATCGAAGCCGGTCTGGCGGACGTGGCGATTGTCGGCGGCGCGGACACCTTAAGCCGGATGCCGATTAACGGCTTCCACAGCCTGGAGTCGCTCTCTCCAACGCGATGCCTGCCGTTCGGCAGGGATCGCAGCGGCATTACCATCGGTGAAGGGGCCGCGCTGATGCTGCTGACCCGCGAACCGCAGCCTGTCGCGCTGTTGGGCGTCGGCGAGTCCAGCGACGCGTACCATATTTCCGCGCCGCATCCGCAAGGTGAAGGCGCGATTCGCGCGATTACCCAGGCGCTCAATGACGCAGGCATCACGCCGACGCAGGTGGGTTATATCAACCTGCACGGCACCGCCACGCCGCTCAACGACCAGATCGAATCGAAAGTCGTGAGTGAACTGTTTGGCGAGAATGTGCCCTGTAGCTCCACCAAACATCTGACCGGGCACACACTGGGCGCAGCAGGAATCACCGAAGCCGCCCTCAGCATGTTGATACTGCAACGCGACTTGCCGCTGCCGCCGCAGGATTTCAGTGATTCGCCGCGTGACCCGGCGTTGCCGCGCTGCGGCATCATCGAACAACCGCGCGCGCTTGAACGCCCGGTGATCTTATCTAACTCGTTCGCCTTTGGCGGCAACAACGCCAGCATTCTGCTCGGGAGGGTTTCATGAGTCGCTATTTATCACCCGGCGAGTATCTGCCGCATGACGCCCCCATGTTGCTGCTCGAAGACGTCGAGTGCGTCACGGACGAGTCCGCCGCCTGCCGCGTCACCGTGGCGCCAGGCGGCGTGCTGGCCCCGTTTCTTGACCCGCAGGGCAATCTGCCCGGCTGGTTCGCGCTGGAACTGATGGCGCAAACCGTCGGCGTCTGGTCAGGCTGGCATCGTCATCAACAGGGTCAGAGCGTCATCTCTTTGGGCATGGTGCTCGGCGCGCGTGAACTCGTCTGCGCCGCAGGCGCCCTCCCCGCCGGGGAAACGCTGACCATCAGGGCCACATTACTCATGCAGGATGAGCGTTTCGGCAGCTTTGAATGCACAATCGACGTGGGGGATAACACGCTGGCGACAGGCCGCGTAAATACGTTCCAGCCCACGCAGGAAGAACTCACCACGCTATTTCAACAGGGAGCTGCAACATGAGTCGTTCCGTTCTGGTTACCGGGGCCAGCAAAGGCATCGGTCGTGCCATCGCCCGTCAACTGGCGGCTGACGGCTTTGTTGTCGGGGTTCACTATCACCGTGACGCGCAGGGCGCGCAAGAAACGCTGGATGCCATTCTCGCCGTCGGCGGCGCAGGCCGTCTGCTCAGTTTTGACGTCGCCAGTCGCGAGCAGTGCCGCGAGGTGCTGGAGCAGGATATCGACGCGCATGGCCCGTGGTATGGCGTGGTCAGCAACGCCGGGATCACCCGCGACGCCGCCTTTCCGGCGCTGAGCGACGACGACTGGGATGCCGTGATCCACACCAATCTCGACAGCTTTTACAATGTGATTCAGCCGTGCATCATGCCGATGATTAGCGCACGTCAGGGTGGACGGATCATTACCCTGTCATCCGTTTCCGGCGTGATGGGCAACCGTGGTCAGGTTAACTACAGCGCCGCAAAAGCGGGCATTATCGGTGCGACAAAAGCGCTGGCGATTGAGCTGGCAAAACGTAAAATCACCGTCAACTGCATCGCGCCGGGGCTGATTGACACCGGCATGATCGCAATGGAAGAGGCCGCGCTGAAAGAGGCGATGTCCATCATCCCAATGAAACGTATGGGCCAAGCAGATGAAGTGGCAGGGCTGGCCAGTTATTTAATGTCGGATATTGCGGGTTACGTTACCCGCCAGGTCATATCCATCAATGGAGGGATGTTATGACGCGTCGCGTTGTGATTACAGGCATGGGCGGCGTCACCGCGTTTGGCGAGAACTGGCAGGACGTTTCCACCAGACTGAAAGCTTACGAAAACGCCGTGCGCCAGATGCCGGAATGGCAGGTTTATGACGGGCTGCATACGCTGCTTGGCGCGCCAGTCGATGATTTCACCCTACCGGCACACTATACCCGCAAGCGTATTCGGGCGATGGGCCGCGTGTCGCTCATGTCCACCCGCGCCACCGAACTGGCGCTGGAGCAGGCAGGGCTTATCGACGATGCGGTGCTGACCAACGGCGAAACCGGGATTGCCTATGGTTCTTCTACCGGCAGTACCGGCCCGGTGAGCGAATTCGCCACCATGCTGACGGAGAAACACACCAACAACATCACCGGCACCACTTACGTGCAGATGATGCCGCACACCACCGCCGTCAACACCGGGCTGTTCTTTGGCCTGCGGGGCCGCGTGATCCCGACGTCCAGCGCCTGCACCTCCGGCAGTCAGGCGATTGGTTATGCCTGGGAAGCGATTCGTCACGGCTACCAGACGGTGATGGTCGCCGGCGGCGCAGAAGAGTTATGCCCGTCTGAAGCGGCGGTTTTTGACACGCTGTTCGCCACCAGCCAGCGCAATGACGAACCGAAAACGACGCCTTCGCCGTTTGATGAAAAGCGCGACGGTCTGGTAATTGGCGAAGGCGCAGGGACGCTGATTCTCGAAGAGCTGGAACATGCCAAAGCCCGAGGGGCGACCATTTACGGCGAAATCATCGGCTTTGCCACTAACTGCGACGCCGCGCATATCACCCAGCCACAGCGTGAAACCATGCAGATTTGCATGGAACAATCGCTGAAAATAGCAGGTTTAAGCGCACAGGATATAGGGTACATTTCCGCCCACGGCACGGCGACCGATCGGGGCGATATCGCAGAAAGTCAGGCAACGGCCGCAATTTATAGCGATAATGTGCCGATCTCCTCGCTAAAAAGCTACTTTGGGCATACCCTTGGCGCCTGCGGGGCACTGGAAGCCTGGATGAGTCTGCAAATGATGCGTGAAGGTTGGTTTGCACCTACGCTAAACTTGAGTCAGCCGGATACCCAATGCGGCGCGCTGGATTACATCATGGGTGAAGCCCGCAAGATTGATTGTGAATTTTTGCAAAGCAACAACTTTGCGTTTGGCGGCATCAATACTTCTATCATTATTAAACGTTGGCCCTGATATGTACCGGATTGTTCTGGGAAAAGTTTCGACACTGAGCACAGGCGCGCTGCCGTCGCCACTGTACGCACAGGCGCCGCAGGGCGCTCGCCGCGCGCGCTGGCTGGCCGGTCGCGTACTGCTTTCCCATGCCCTTTCGCCATTGCCGGAGATTGTGTATGGCGAACAGGGAAAACCTGCTTTTTCTCCTGACACCCGGCTCTGGTTTAACCTGAGTCATAGCGGGGACGATATCGCCCTGCTGCTGAGCGACGAGGGCGAAGTCGGCTGCGACATTGAAGTGATCCGCCCGCGAGATAACTGGCGGTCGCTGGCCAACGCGGTGTTCAGCCTTGGCGAACATGCGGAAGTAGAAGCCGAACATCCCGAACAACAGCTGACGGCGTTCTGGCGCATCTGGACGCGCAAAGAGGCTATCGTAAAACAGCGCGGCGGCAGCGCCTGGCAAATCGTCAGCGTGGACAGCACGCTCAACTCGGCGTTGTCGGTCAGCCAGTGCCAGCTCGATACCCTGAGTCTGGCGGTCTGCACGCCGACACCGTTCACGCTGACCGCTGATTGCGTGCAGCGCCTGGAATCCATCGCGTAAATTTATTGCGGAAAAGGGGCGCACCCGGTGTCCCTTCCGCCGCCGCTACCATATGATTTTCGTATACCTTCCCCCTTTGACCGCCCAACTATTGATCCAGAACACGTCAAAAGTATGATGAATCTTTAGAATCGTCATACTCATTTAGTCGTACCTCTTTTTAATCGAGGCCACCATTTTGTCCAGACTACGCCGCACACTTTTTGCGCTGCTGGCCTGTGCGTCATTCCTCGCGCATGCCGCCGCACCTGACGAGATCACCACCGCATGGCCGGTAAACGTAGGGCCGCTAAACCCGCACCTTTATACGCCTAACCAGATGTTCGCCCAGAGCATGGTGTATGAACCGCTGGTGAAGTATCAGGCGGATGGTTCAGTAAAACCCTGGCTGGCAAAAAGCTGGACCCACTCGGCAGATGGCAAAACCTGGGTGTTTACGCTGCGCGATGACGTAACCTTCTCTAACGGCGAAGCATTTGACGCCCAGGCCGCAGCAGAGAACTTCCGCGCGGTGCTTGATAACCGCCAGCGCCATGCCTGGCTGGAGCTGACGAACCAAATCACCGACGTCAAAGCGCTGAGTAAAACCGAACTGCAAATCACCCTGAAAAGCGCCTATTATCCTTTCCTGCAAGAACTCGCCCTGCCGCGCCCTTTCCGCTTTATCGCCCCGTCCCAGTTTAAAAACAACGAAACGATGAACGGCATTAAAGCGCCTGTCGGAACCGGGCCGTGGGTTCTGAAAGCGTCGAAGCTCAACCAGTACGACGTGCTGGTACGCAATGACCACTACTGGGGCGAAAAACCTGCGATCCGCCAGATAACGATTAAAGTGATCCCGGACCCGACGACCCGCGCGGTAGCCTTTGAGACCGGCGATATTGACCTGCTGTATGGCAATGAAGGACTACTGCCGCTCGATACCTTCGCCCGTTTCAGCCAGACGCCGGAATACCGTACCCAGCTTTCCGCGCCGGTTGAGACCGTCATGCTGGCGCTGAACTCCGCCAAAGCGCCAACCAACGAGCTGGCGGTGCGTGAAGCGCTGAACTATGCGGTAAATAAAAAATCGCTGATCGATAATGCCCTGTACGGCACCCAGCAGATCGCCGATACGCTGTTTGCCCCCTCCGTGCCTTACGCCGACATTGGCCTGAAACCACGCCAGTACGATCCCCAACAGGCTAACGCGCTGCTGGAAAAAGCGGGCTGGAGATTGCCTGCCGGGAAAACCATTCGTGAAAAAGCCGGTCAGCCACTGCACGTTGAGCTGGCCTATATCGGCACCGACGCGCTGAGCAAATCAATGGCGGAAATCATCCAGGCCGATATGCGCAAAGTGGGCGTCGATGTGTCGCTGGTAGGCGAGGAAGAGAGCAGTATTTATGCCCGTATGCGCGATGGCCGTTTCGGGATGATTTTCTCCCGCACCTGGGGCGCGCCGTACGATCCGCATGCGTTTATGAGCTCAATGCGCGTACCGTCCCACGCCGATTATCAGGCGCAGCTTGGGCTGCCGGACAAAGCGCAAATTGATAAAGAAATTGGCGAGGTGCTCACCACTACCGATGAGGCGCAGCGTAAGTCTCTGTATCGCGACATCCTCACGCGTCTGCATAACGATGCGGTGTATCTGCCCATCAGCTATATGTCGATGATGGTGGTGGCGAAACCCGAGCTGGGGAAAATTCCTTATGCGCCCATCACCTCCGAGATCCCATTTGAACAGATCAACCCGGTGAAACCCTGATGCTGCGTTATATTGTGCGGCGCATTTTGCTGCTGATCCCGATGATTTTCGCCGCGTCGGTGATTATCTTTTTGATGCTGCGCATGGGCACCGGCGACCCGGCGCTCGACTATCTGCGGCTCTCTAACTTACCGCCAACGCCAGAGATGGTCGCCTCCACGCGGGTTATGCTGGGGTTGGATCAACCGCTGGTCGTGCAGTACGGCTCCTGGCTGTGGAAAGCGCTGCATCTGGATTTTGGCATCTCTTTCGCCACTCAGCGCCCGGTGCTGGAGGACGTACTGAACTTTCTGCCCGCCACGCTACAGCTGGCGGGCGCGGCGCTGGTGCTGATCCTGCTCACGTCTGTACCGCTGGGGATCTGGGCGGCGCGCCATCGTGACCGTCTGCCGGACTTCATCGTGCGGCTGATCGCGTTTCTCGGCGTATCAATGCCCAACTTCTGGCTCGCCTTCCTGCTGGTGATGTTCTTCTCGGTGTATTTAAAGTGGCTACCGGCAATGGGCTACGGCGGCTGGCAGCACATCATTCTGCCTGCGGTGTCGATTGCGTTTATGTCGCTGGCGATTAACGCCCGCCTGCTGCGCGCCAGCATGCTGGAAGTCGCCGGGCAGCGCCACGTCACATGGGCGCGTCTGCGCGGCCTGAACGCGAAACAAACCGAGCGCCGCCATATTCTGCGTAACGCGTCGCTACCCATGATTACCGCCGTCGGGATGCACATTGGCGAACTGATTGGCGGCACGATGATTATCGAAAACATCTTCGCCTGGCCGGGCGTCGGGCGCTATGCGGTGTCAGCCATTTTTAACCGCGACTACCCGGTCATTCAGTGCTTTACGCTCATTATGGTGGTGGTTTTCGTGGTCTGTAACCTGATTGTTGACCTGCTGAACGCCGCGCTGGACCCGCGCATTCGTCGCCATGAAGGAGCGCATTCGTGAATTTTTTTCTCTCTGCACGCTGGCCGGTGCGCCTGGCGCTCCTCATTATCGCTTTGCTGGCGATCATCGCGCTCACCAGCCAGTGGTGGTTGCCGTACGATCCGCAGGCGATTGATTTACCGTCACGTTTACTGTCGCCGGACAGCCAGCACTGGCTGGGCACCGACCATCTGGGGCGCGATATTTTCTCCCGCCTGCTGGCGGCAACCCGCGTCTCGCTCGGTTCCGTAATCGCCTGTTTGTTACTGGTGTTAGCGCTGGGGCTGATCGTCGGCGGCAGCGCCGGGCTGATGGGCGGTCGCGTCGATCAGTTCACCATGCGCGTCGCGGATATCTTTATGACGTTCCCGACCTCCATCCTCTCTTTTTTCCTCGTGGGCGTGTTGGGGACGGGGTTGACCAACGTCATCATCGCAATCGCCCTGTCGCACTGGGCCTGGTATGCGCGGATGGTGCGCAGCCTGGTGATCTCCCTGCGCCAGCGTGAATTTGTGCTCGCCTCGCGCCTTTCCGGCGCCGGGCATGTGCGCGTGTTTATCGACCATCTGGCCGGGGCGGTGATCCCCTCCCTGCTCGTGCTGGCGACGCTGGATATCGGCCATATGATGCTACACGTCGCCGGGATGTCGTTCCTCGGCCTCGGCGTCACTGCGCCAACGCCGGAATGGGGCGTAATGATTAACGATGCGCGCCAGTATATCTGGACTCAGCCGCTACAGATGTTCTGGCCGGGACTGGCGCTGTTTATCAGCGTGATGGCCTTTAACATGGTGGGTGACGCCCTGCGCGATCACCTTGACCCTCATCTGGTGACGGAGCATGCCCACTGATGCCACAACAAATTGAATTACAAAACATTGTGTTGCAAGCAGACAGACCGTTGGTGCACGGCGTGTCGTTAGCGCTCAGGCGTGGGCGCGTACTGGCGCTGGTAGGCGGCAGCGGCAGCGGTAAATCGCTGACCTGCGCGGCGGCGCTGGGCATCCTGCCCGCAGGCGTGCGTCAGACAGCGGGCGCCATTCTGGCCGATGGTCAGCCGATTTCCCCCTGCAAGCTGCGTGGAATTAAGGTCGCGACCATCATGCAGAACCCGCGCAGCGCCTTTAATCCGCTGCACACGATGGCGGCCCACGCAAAAGAAACCTGCCTGGCGTCAGGTAAACCGGCGGATGACGCCACGCTTATCGCGGCGCTGGAGGCGGTAGGTCTGGAAAATGCCGCGCGGGTGCTGAAGCTTTACCCGTTCGAGATGAGCGGCGGCATGCTGCAACGCATGATGATTGCAATGGCGCTGCTGTGTGACGCGCCGTTCATCATCGCGGACGAACCAACAACCGACCTGGACGTGGTCGCCCAGGCACGAATCCTCGATCTCCTGGAAAGCATTATGCGCAGCCGCGCGCCCGGTATGCTGCTGGTCACTCATGATATGGGCGTCGTCGCGCGACTGGCGGACGATGTGGCAGTAATGGACAACGGCAAGATCGTAGAACTGGGTGACGTTGAAACGTTATTCCGCACCCCGCAGCATAGCGTGACGCGTAATCTGGTTTCGGCGCATCTCGCGCTGTACGGTATGGAGTTAGCCTCATGACGTTACTGACGGTAAGCGGTATTTCCCATCAATACGCGCACGCTAACCTCAGCGGCAAACATCAGCATCACACGGTGCTGAAAGAGGTGTCATTAAGCCTGAAAAGCGGCGAAACCGTGGCGTTATTGGGGCGTAGCGGCTGCGGGAAAAGCACGCTTGCCCGCCTGCTGGTCGGGCTGGAATCGCCGACGCAGGGCCGTGTCTGCTGGCAGGACGAGCCGCTCTCCACGCTTAACCGGGCCAGACAAAAAGCGTTTCGCCGTGATATCCAGATGGTGTTTCAGGACTCAATCAGCGCGGTAAACCCGCGTAAAACCGTACGCGAGATCCTGCGTGAACCGATGCGCCATTTGCTGTCGCTTTCCAGAGCCGAGCAAATCGCGCGCGCCAGCGAGATGCTGCGGGCGGTGGATCTGGACGACACGCTTCTGGATAAACGTCCGCCACAGCTGAGCGGCGGGCAATTACAACGCGTCTGCCTGGCGCGGGCGCTGGCGGTCGAACCCAAATTACTGATTCTGGATGAAGCGGTCTCCAACCTCGATCTGGTATTGCAGGCGGGCGTCATTCGTCTGCTCAAAAAGCTGCAACAGCAGTTCGGCACCGCCTGTCTGTTTATCACCCACGATTTACGTCTGGTGGAACGTTTTTGCCACCGGGTAATGGTGATGGATGAAGGGCAGATTGTTGAGACGCGAACCGTAGGTGACACATTAACCTTTTCCTCTGACGCCGGGCGTGTGTTACAAAATGCGGTACTTCCCGCATTTCCCGTGCGCCGTCGCGCGACAGAAAAGGTTTAATTCAGATGCAACGTGTCACTATTACTCTTGATGACGATTTACTCGAAACGCTGGATAGCCTGAGCCAGCGCCGGGGCTACAACAACCGCTCCGAAGCGATTCGTGACATTCTGCGCGGCGCGCTGGCGCAGGAGGCCACGCAGGAGCACGGCACCCAAGGCTTCGCGGTGCTCTCGTATGTTTATGAGCATGAGAAACGCGATTTAGCCAGTCGCATCGTTTCCACTCAGCATCATCACCATGATTTGTCGGTGGCGACGCTGCATGTACACATTAATCACGACGACTGTCTGGAGATCGCCGTACTGAAAGGCGATATGGGCGACGTTCAGCATTTTGCCGATGACGTCATCGCCCAGCGCGGCGTGCGCCACGGTCATTTGCAGTGTTTGCCGAAGGAAGAGTGATTGCCCGTTTCGTTGCCGGGGGCGCTTCGCTTGCCCGGCCTACGTCCGTTTTCGTTGGTAGTTCACAGGCCGGATAAAGCGTAGCCGCCATCCGGCAATAATGTTTACGCCATCGTGCCAATCGTCTTTCTGAAACGCAGTAGCGCTATCAGGAAGAAAGCGCTGCCGATCGCCAGCAGCGTCAGAAACTGTGGCCAGACGATGCCAAACCCGGCGCCGCGATAAAGTATCGCCTGCGCGAGGCTGACAAAGTGAGTGGTCGGCATCGTCAGCATGATGTCCTGCACCATCTGCGGCATACTTTCACGCGGCGTGGAACCGCCGGAGAGCATCTGCAACGGCAGCAGCACCAGAATCATCAGCAGCCCCAGTTGCGGCATCGAACGCGCCAGGGTGCCCATAAAAATGCCGATAGACGTGGTGGCGAACAGGCTTAACGCGACCCCCAGCATAAACAGCGGAATGGAGCCCTCAATCGGCACGCCGAGTACCCCCTTCACCATCAGCATCAGCGACAGCCCGGAAACCACCAGCACCACCAGCCCCATCGACCAGACCTTCGCCATCATGATCTCAAACGGGGTGATCGGCATCACCAGCAGGTGTTCAATCGTCCCGTGCTCCCGCTCGCGGATCAGCGCCGAGCCGGTCAGCACAATCGCCAGCATGGTGATGTTATTAATAATCGCCATTACGCCGCCGAACCATGCCGGGTCCAGATTCGGGTTGAAGCGCATCCGGGTTTCCAGTGAGACCAGCGGCTCGCTATTGTCGCGGTAACGCGCCACAAAGCTGTTCACCTCGCCGCTGATGATGTTCTGGATATAGCTGTTGCCGGTAAACGCCTGACTCATGCGCGTCGCATCGACGTTCACCTGAATATCCGGCTGCCGCCCCGCCAGCACATCCCGTTGGAAATTGGGCGGAATATTGACGGCAAAGGTGTAACGTCCGGCATCCAGTCCGGCGTCCATCTCATCGGCGGTGATCATCTCCGGCGGCAGGAACCACGGGCGATAGAAGCTGTTCACAATGCGATTCGACAGCTGAGACTGGTCCATATCGGCAATCGCGATTGGCGCAAGGTGCAGCGAACCCGGCAGAACGGTGGCGGAGGAGTACACCGAAATCGTGAAGGCAAAGACAATCAGCGTCAGCATTGCCTTATCCCCCAGCAGGCTGCGTAACTCTTTGATGCCGAGGTTATAAATATTGCGTAATCGGCGCATCACCCCTCCTGTTTTTTCAGCAGCAATACGCTCAGGCCAATCACCAGCGGAATGGCGATCGCCAACGGCACGAACAGCGGCCAGAGATCCATCAGATCCAGCGCTTTCGAGAACGTACCGCGCGCGATCGTCAGAAAATGGCTGGTCGGGTAGATCTCGCCGATCCATCTCCCCGGCCCTTCCAGCGACGCCACCGGGTCGATCATCCCGGAGAACTGCGTCGCCGGGATCAGCGTAATGATCGAGGTGCCGAAAATCGCGGCGATCTGGCTTTTCATAAACGTCGAAATCAGCAGCCCCATCCCGGTGGCAATGGTGACGTAAAGCAGCGCCGCCAGGGTGAGCGTCAGGAAGCTGCCCTTATGCGGCACGCCAAAAACAAACACCGACAGCGCGCAGAGCAACAGGAAGTTCAGCATCCCCAGCGCGATGTACGGCAACTGTTTACCGAGTAAAAATTCGCTACGGGTGGTCGGCGTCACATACAAGTTGATAATCGATCCCAGCTCTTTTTCACGCACCACGCTCAGGGCGCTGAGCATTGACGGGATCATCATCAACAGCAGCGGAATTACCGCCGGCACAATCGCTGGCAGGCTTTTCACATCCGGGTTGTAGCGATAGCGCGTTTCAATGGTCATCAGCCCGCCCTGGCTGCTGGCATTCGGCTGACGGCTCGCCACATCCTGTAGCCAGCTCTGGTGCATCGCCTGTACGTATCCCCTCACCGTTTCCGCGCGACTGGGCATTGCGCCATCCACCCACACGCCAATCTGCACCGGCGTGCCGCGGGCGATATCCCGTCCAAAATTGGGCGGAAGTTCTATCGCGACCGCCACCTCGCCCGAGCGCATACGCCGGTCAAGATCGTCATAGCTGGTAAGCGGCGGCTGCTCGATAAAATAGCGAGACCCCGCCAGGTTCAACGACCAGGCCTGGCTGCTGACGGTCCGATCGCGATCGAGCACGGCAAAGCGCAGGTTTTCCACATCCATGCTGATACCGTAGCCCATGATCAGCATCAAAATGACCGTCCCCAGCAAGGCCAGCGTTGACCGCACCGGATCGCGGCGCAGCTCCAGCGCTTCACGGCGGCTGTAGCTGAACAGGCGTCGCAGACTAAAGCCCTGGCGCGGCGGTTTACTCGTTTTATGCGCGTCTGGCGCGTCCGTTGTCGGCAGCGGTGATACTGGCGCTGGCCCTGCGGCTTCCTGTAACCAGGAGATAAACGCCTCTTCAAGACTGGCTGCGCCCCGCCGCTCTACCAGTTCCTGCGGCGTGCCGCTGGCAAGCACCTTTCCGGCGTGCATCAGCGACATGCGGTCACAGCGTTCCGCTTCGTTCATAAAGTGGGTGGAGATAAAAATGGTCACCTTATCCTGGCGCGACAGATCCACCATCAACTGCCAGAACATATCCCTGGCGACCGGGTCCACGCCGGAGGTCGGCTCATCCAGAATCAGCATTTCCGGGCGATGGATCACCGCCACCGCCAGCGACAAGCGCTGGCGAATACCGAGCGGCAGCGCCTCCGGCAGCATATCTTCGACGTCAGAGAGCATAAAACGCTCGCTCATCTGCGCTACGCGCTGCGGAATCTCTGCGTCCGGGATGTGGAACAGGCGGGCATGTAGCTCCAGGTTTTGCCGCACGGTCAGCTCGCTGTAGAGTGAAAACGCCTGCGACATGTAACCCACCCGGCGGCGGGTTTCGATATCCTTCGGGTCAACCGACTGTCCGAACAGCCAGGCTTCCCCTTCGCTGGCAGGCAGCAGCCCGGTGAGCATTTTCATGGTGGTGGACTTGCCGCAGCCGTTCGATCCCAGAAAACCAAAAATCTCTCCGCGCGGGATGCGGAAATTGACGTGATCGACGGCGACGAAATTGCCAAACCGCATGGTCAGATCTTTCGCCTCAATGGCTATCTCTTCCTGCGTCGCATCATAAGGCGGGATAACAACGGGTTTGTGCGCCTGGCGCTGCGCCTCTGGCAACAGGGCGATAAACGCCTGCTCCAGCGTGGCGCTGCCGGTTTTGTCCCGCAGTTCTTGCGCACTGCCCGTCGCCATCACTTCACCTGCGTTCATCGCCACCAGCCAGTCGAAACGCTCGGCTTCTTCCATATAGGCCGTGGCGACCAGCACGCTCATGTTAGTCTGCCGCTGACGAATGCTGTCGATCAACGCCCAGAACTGGGCGCGGGAAAGCGGGTCAACCCCGGTGGTAGGCTCATCAAGAATCAGCAGTTCCGGGTCATGGATCAGCGCGCAGCACAGCCCCAGTTTTTGTTTCATGCCGCCCGAGAGCTTCCCCGCCGGGCGATCGCGAAACGGCGCCAGCCCGGTGCTGTTCAGCAGATCGGTAATTCGCGCTTCACGCTCCGCTTTATCATGCCCGAAGAGACGCGCGAAGAAATCGACGTTCTCATACACCGACAGCGTATGGTAGAGGTTCTTTCCCAGCCCCTGCGGCATCCAGGCTATCCGTGGGCAGACATCGCGGCGGTGCGTCGCGTCGCGCATGTCGCCGCCCAGCACCCGCACATTGCCCTGCTCGATAACGCGCGCGCCGGAGATAAGTGATAGCAGGCTCGACTTACCGACGCCGTCCGGGCCAATCAGCCCCACCATACAGCGAGCGGGGATATCCAGCGTGATGTTGTTCAGCGCCACCGTTGCCCCGTAATGCTGACTCACGCCGTCAAGGTGCGCCACGGGAGGAATGGGAAGACGCGCCAGGTTCGTCATTGCGGCAGCCTCACCGCCAGATCGTCAGGCCAGGGACGCTGTTCATCCAGCCGTACCCATGCCATACCCGGCAAACCGGTTTTAACGTATTCCAGATGCTGCTGTAACAGCGCTGGCGGGATACGCGCCTTCACGCGGAACATCAGCTTCAGCCGTTCATCGCTGGTTTCGACGGTTTTCGGCGTGAACTGCGCGACGCTGGCGACAAAACTGATGGTGGCCGGAATGCGCAGGCTGGGCGCGGCATCCAGCACCAGGCGCGCTTCTCCGCCAATTTTCAGCAGGCCGGCCTGCTCGGTCGGCAGGAAGAAGGTCATGTAGACATCGCTGAGATCGACCATATTCAGCACCCGGCCGCCCGCAGACAGCACCTCTCCCGGTTCGGCAACGCGGTACTGGACGCGGCCATCTCGCGGCGCTTTTAATTCACTGTCATCGATGTCCGCCACAATGCGTCGTTCGGTAGCCTGCGCCGCGTCTACGCGGGTCTGCGCCTGAATAATGCTGGTGCGGGCCGCTTCAATCGCCGCTTTCGTCGCAGAGACCTGGGCTTTGGCGGATTCCAGCGCGGCGCGAGCGCTTTCGGCAGCGGCGCGATCGTCATCCAGCTGTTGAGCGGAAACCGCACCGCGCTGCGACAGCGAACGGGAACGCACATGACGTTTGGAGACCGAATCCAGCTCGGCTTCACGCTGCTTCACCACCGACTGGGCGGCGCGCGTTTCGCTCTGGCGTTGCTCCAGCAGGGCGCGCGCGGCGGCAACCGCGCTTTCAGCCTCTTTGATTTGCGCGATGGCTTCCAACCGCTGTTCCTGCAACACGCGGGTGTCCATCTTCGCCAGCACCTCGCCCTGGCGCACAAATTGCCCTTCCGACACCAGAATGGTGTCAATTCGACCGGCGATTTTGGTGGCAATATCGACTTCTGTTGCCTCAATTCTGCCGTTGCTGGCGGCAAAGCCATCCGGTACGCCAGCAGGACGTAGCATCCACCACGCTACGGCTGCTATTGCCACCAGGATGCCAACACTCCACCACACCAGATGACGCTTTATTTTGTCCATATCCGACCCGCCGTGATCCCTGTTAGCCAACAATGCGTGTCACAACACCCCCGAACACATGTTCAGCGGGATATTCCATCCGGGATAAGAAGGAAAAAAAGAAAATGGCCAGACGGCATGCAGGCGTCAGCGCGGCGCTCGCCGTAAAGGAAAGTGAATGACGGAAATGCTCGAAAAACGGGTACTAATGTTGTCATCATCAGCGTTCCTGGCCGTAAATGAAACACGCATACTCATATGTACTATCAATGAAATACTAACACCAATACCCGTGATGTCTATTCACTTCATTCTTTAATGGGTTTCGCTGGCTTTTATTGGCAGAGAGACGATGTGGTATATCAACCGTTGATAAACCATCTAAATTATAAACATTGTGAATGGTTAACATTCTCTATACTGGCGGCTCATTTTATCGATCTCGTTATGGCGAGGCTCCTGCACAAATATAAGTTACCGCCCTGCTGGTATCGAGAGAGACCACTCAGGGAAATACAGGCATCCATCGAATCAAGGTGTTGCCAAGGTAACTTCTGACGATATCACTATCGGGCAGATACGTTGTGCAGTGCTAAAACCAGGACGTAGGGATCTGCCTGTGCTCATCCTGTCTTGTTCGCCCCTATGAGAGCTTTTTATAGGGAATTACATCAATGTCATCCATCCACGTTTGCAACGCACATCACCCGGCTCCGGCTTTTGACGGCGATGCTATCGCGCAATATATGCGTACCGATTTTATTATGCTGCCGGATCATCTCAGCGTTCATGAGGCGCGTGAATTCTTTGTGTCGCAACTCACCTCAGATGATATTCCCGGCCAGGTGTTTGTGGTTGCGGAAAAACAGCTGCGCGGGGTTTTATCCATCAAGAAACTTTTACAGGCAAGCGACACGGCGCAATCTATCCACGCCTTAATGGACAGTTGCCTGTTTCGCGTCAAACCCGACGACGAACGTCCACACATCATTGCCGAGCTGACCGAACGCCAGCTCGATCTGGTGCCGGTCGTCGATAAAGGCGAGCTGGTCGGCTGCCTGATGGAAAAAGAGATTGCCCATCTTCTGGAAGATGACGTCACTGAAGACGTGCAGCGCCAGGGGGCGACGCTGCCGCTGGAGAAACCGTATCTGGACATCAGCCCGTGGACGCTGTGGAAGAAACGTTCTGTGTGGCTACTGCTGCTGTTTGTGGCGGAAGCCTATACCAGTAGCGTACTGCAACATTTCGAAGAGGCGCTGGAGTCAGCGATTGCGCTGGCCTTCTTCATCCCCCTGCTGATTGGCACCGGCGGCAACAGCGGCACACAAATAACCTCTACGCTGGTGCGCGCAATGGCACTGGGCGAAGTGCGGCTGCGCGACATGGGGCGGGTCATTCGCAAAGAGGCATCGACCTCGCTGCTGATCGCCATAACGCTGGGCCTGGCGGGTTGTCTGCGCGCCTGGATGATGGGTATCGGCGTGGAAATCACGCTGATCGTCAGCCTGACGCTGGTATGCATTACGCTGTGGAGCGCGGTGGTGTCATCGGTGATCCCGATGGTGCTCAAGCGCATCGGCATCGACCCTGCGGTGGTCTCCGCGCCGTTTATCGCCACGCTGATCGACGGCACCGGACTGATTATCTACTTTAAAATCGCCCAGTATTTTCTTGGCCTGAACTGACAACTGCGCCCGACCGCTCTCTGGTCGGGCAAACCCGTTATCCTTCGCTCAGCGCCTGCGCACATGCCCACGCGCTCGACCAGGCCCACTGGAAGTTATAGCCCCCCAGCCAACCGGTGACATCCATCACCTCGCCGATAAAATAAAGTCCCGGCACTTTTCGGGCCTCCATCGTGCGCGAAGAAAGTTCATCGGTGTTCACGCCGCCAAGCGTCACTTCCGCCGTGCGATAGCCTTCCGTACCATTAGGCTGTACGCGCCATTCGGTCAGCGTTTCAATCAGCGCTTGCTGCTCGCGTGCGTTCAACTGTTTCAGGGAAACATCCGGGATTTGCCCAAGCTGCTGTAAACATTCCACCAGGCGCTTCGGCAACTGCATCGCCAGCGTATTTTTCAGGCTTTGATTCGGGTGCGCGCAACGTTGTTCATTGAGGAAATCATCAGGATCGACCTCCGGCAGCAAATTGATGCTGACAAATTCGCCGGGCTGCCAGAAACTCGAAATCTGTAAAACCGCCGGGCCTGACAGCCCACGGTGGGTAAAGAGCAGATTTTCACGGAATACCGTACCGTCCTGCGCCGCGATCACCGCAGGCACCGAAACGCCGGATAACACCTGAAGCTGCTCCAGCAGCGGTTTATGCAACGTGAAGGGCACCAGCCCGGCGCGGGTCGGCAGGACATCCAGACCAAACTGTTCGGCAATTTTATAACCCAACGGCGACGCGCCCAGACCGGGCATGGAGAGACCGCCCGTGGCGATCACCACTTTTTTCGCCGCGACCGTCATGCCGTTCAGTTCCAGGGTAAACCCTTCGTCATCACGCGCAATGCTGAGCACTTCGCTGCGCAGGCGCATCGTCACGTTGCCCTTTGCGCATTCCGCCACCAGCATATCGACAATTTGCTGCGCAGAGTCGTCGCAGAACAGCTGGCCGAGCGTCTTTTCATGCCAGGCGATGCCGTGTTTGCCCACCAGATCGATAAAGTCCCACTGGGTGTAACGCGCCAGCGCCGATTTGCAGAAATGGAGGTTCTGGCTCAGATAGGCAGCAGGTTCGACATACAGATTCGTGAAGTTGCAGCGCCCGCCGCCGGACATCAGGATCTTACGCCCCGGTTTTTTACCATTATCGATGAGCAGCACGCGGCGCCCCGCCTGACCGGCCTGCGCCGCACAGAACATACCCGCCGCGCCAGCGCCTATAATAACGGCATCAAACCTTTCCACTTTGCGATCCTCTCTGAAAACAGGGCGTGAATTGTAAAGATTCCTCAGTGGTCGCACCAGCGCCAAAATCGATGGATATGAGTATTTAATTGAATTCTATAAGATAATTCTTTAGTGGCATGACATTAAGCAGGCGTTATATCAAAAAAAGTCTATATTTCACTTTGCCCGCGCCGCGAAAGTCACTGATAATGCGCCGCGTTCATGTCCTCAAAATGGCGTAACGTCCTATGCTACATTTGTTTGCTGGCCTGGATTTACATACCGGGCTTTTATTATTGCTTGCTCTGGCTTTTGTGCTGTTCTACGAAGCGATTAACGGCTTCCATGATACAGCCAACGCAGTGGCAACCGTGATTTATACCCGTGCGATGCGTTCGCAACTGGCGGTTGTTATGGCTGCGGTCTTTAACTTCTTTGGCGTTCTACTGGGCGGTCTGAGTGTAGCCTATGCCATCGTGCATATGTTGCCTACGGATTTGCTGCTTAACATGGGTTCCGCACATGGCCTCGCTATGGTGTTCTCTATGTTGCTGGCGGCCATTATCTGGAACCTCGGTACATGGTACTTTGGTCTGCCTGCCTCCAGTTCCCATACGCTGATTGGCGCCATCATTGGTATCGGTTTAACCAATGCAATGATGACCGGCACTTCAGTGGTGGATGCGCTAAATATACCTAAAGTTATCAATATCTTTGGGTCATTGATTGTCTCCCCTATCGTAGGCCTGGTGTTTGCTGGCGGTCTGATCTTTTTGCTGCGTCGCTACTGGAGCGGCACTAAAAAGCGCGCACGTATCCACCTGACCCCTGCTGAACGTGAAAAGAAAGACGGTAAGAAAAAGCCGCCATTCTGGACGCGTATCGCACTTATCCTCTCGGCTATCGGCGTGGCGTTCTCTCATGGCGCTAACGATGGTCAGAAAGGCATTGGTCTGGTCATGCTGGTTCTGATTGGCGTGGCGCCTGCGGGCTTCGTCGTCAATATGAACGCATCCGGCTATGAAATTACCCGTACCCGCGACGCCATCAACAACGTCGAAACGTACTTCCAGCAGCACCCTGATCTGCTGAAAAAAGTCACCGGCGTGGATCAGCTGATTCCCGCACCGGAACCGGGCGCGACAGAACCCGCAGAGTTCCATTGCCACCCGGCGAATACCATCAATGCGCTTGATCGCGCGAAAGGTATGCTGGCGAATCTGGAAAGCTACGACACGTTAAGCGTTGACCAGCGTAGCCAGCTGCGTCGCATTATGCTGTGCATCTCCGACACGACCGATAAAGTCGTGAAGCTGCCTGGCGTAAGCAATGACGACCAGCGTCTGCTGAAAAAACTGAAAACCGATATGCTGAGCACCATTGAGTACGCGCCGATCTGGATAATCATGGCCGTCGCGCTGGCGCTGGGTATTGGCACCATGATCGGCTGGCGCCGCGTGGCGACCACCATCGGTGAGAAGATTGGTAAGAAAGGCATGACCTATGCGCAAGGGATGTCGGCGCAGATGACGGCCGCAGTCTCTATCGGTCTCGCCAGCTACACCGGTATGCCGGTATCCACCACGCACGTCCTTTCTTCCTCCGTCGCGGGGACAATGGTTGTGGACGGTGGCGGTCTACAGCGCAAAACGGTCACCAGCATTCTGATGGCCTGGGTGTTTACCCTGCCAGCGGCGATTATTCTGTCCGGCGTGCTGTACTGGATCTCGCTGAAGATTATCTAAGCGTGACCGTGCCGGATGGCGGCGATGCCTTATCCGGCCTACAAAAACGCAGCACGTAGGCCTTAAAGCGACGCGCCATCAGGCAAAGGAATGCAGAATCAACCGTATTGAGCGGGTCAGGAAACTGACCCGCTTTTTTTGCTCAGTGCCAAATCAACAGCGCAACCATACTGATCAGCACCAGACCGCATAATGCGCTGGTGAGGATGAACTGGCCGCGAACGCGTTCACAACGGCGGATGAATTCATCATCGTGGTGATCGCGATAACGTTGCGCGTAGATATACCACACCAGACGCATCTGTTTGTTGGGTTGACCATGCGAGGTAAAGAAGCCACCTCCATCCACATATTGGTAGAGCAATGGATCGCAACCACGCAGTACCACTAACAGCGCGCGTAACGATGAGAAATAGCGCGCCATATTAACAATGCAAACGACACATAAAGCCCAGAATAATGCGACGGTGCTTATCATACCTCCTCCCCGGCGACCCGCCCACGGAGCTCCTCTCCGGGACTACCGCTCCCCCGATACTCAGCCAGACAGTTCAGTGAAAGAGTCCTGCTAAACCGTTCACGCCAGTGCCCTGCATCCGAACGGCTCTATTAAATAGTGTAGGAGATCAGTTAATTTTTTTGCCAGAAGGTTAACCGCTATCAATGCAATTAACTGAAAATTTTGTTTAACTGATTGGCAAGCAAGGCGGATTGACGGATTATCCAGGTCGCTATAATGTAAGGATAGTCTTTACATTCACTTCTCGGCTGGGCTAGCCCCGCGCTGTAGTTCGCAGGACGCGGGTGACGCGGCGGCACAAGAAACGCTAGCTGGCTAGTCATCGACAACTTATGGAAGGAGTAACACTATGGCTTACAAACACATTCTCATCGCGGTTGACCTTTCCCCGGAAAGTAAAGTTCTGGTAGAAAAAGCGGTTTCAATGGCGCGTCCTTACAACGCGAAAGTCTCTCTTATCCACGTTGATGTCAATTACTCTGACCTGTACACCGGCCTGATCGACGTGAATCTGGGCGATATGCAAAAACGCATCTCTGAAGAAACACACCATGCGCTGACCGAACTTTCCACCAATGCCGGTTATCCTATCACCGAAACCCTGAGCGGCAGCGGCGATCTGGGTCAGGTACTGGTTGACGCGATCAAAAAATACGATATGGATCTGGTCGTTTGCGGTCATCATCAGGACTTCTGGAGCAAACTGATGTCTTCAGCACGCCAGCTGATTAATACCGTGCATGTCGACATGCTGATTGTTCCGCTGCGCGACGAAGAAGAGTAAGTTCTGTTGTGCCGGATGGCGGCTGACGCCTTATCCGGCCAGGCATTCATCAGCCCGATATACACAGCGCCCGCCAATGCGGGCGTTTTTGTTTATGCCTTCCCTCGAACACATTCCAGTACAACATTCCAGACCACAAATCATAATTAGTGTGATCAACTAATTAGATCGAAAACCATCTCTATAATAATCTATTCATTCGGTTAATGACCGCAGTCTATAACAGAGTCAGACTTTTTCGGCGCGTTTTGGCATACGCGTTCATACTTTTCGGGATGGCATTGAAAGGCGAAGGAATATGAATACAACTGCACCTACGGGCTTGCTACAGCAACCCCGTCCGTTCTTCATGATCTTTTTTGTAGAATTATGGGAGCGATTCGGCTATTACGGCGTCCAGGGCATCCTGGCGGTTTTCTTTGTTAAACAGCTTGGCTTCTCTCAGGAACAGGCATTTATCACCTTTGGCGCATTTGCCGCACTGGTGTACGGCCTGATATCCATTGGCGGCTACGTTGGCGATCACCTGCTGGGAACTAAGCGTACCCTGGTACTGGGGGCGATTGTCCTGGCGATCGGCTACTTCATGACCGGATTATCGTTACTGAAACCGAGCCTGATTTTTATCGCGCTGGGGACGATTGCCGTCGGTAACGGGCTGTTTAAAGCCAACCCTGCGAGCCTGCTGTCCAAGTGTTACCTGCCCAAAGACCCCCGTCTGGACGGCGCGTTCACCCTGTTTTATATGTCGATTAACATCGGGTCGCTGCTGTCGCTCTCCCTCGCCCCGGTCATCGCCGACAAATTCGGCTATGCCGTTACCTATAACCTGTGCGGCGCCGGGCTGATTGTCGCGCTGCTGGTCTACTTCGCCTGTCGCGGTATGGTGAAAGATATCGGTTCAGAGCCAGACCATAAGCCGCTGAGCTTCCGTAATCTGCTCGCCGTACTGATCGGCACCGTCGCCATGATTTTCCTCTGCGCCTGGCTGATGCATAACGTAAAAATCGCCAACCTGGTGCTGATCGTCCTGTCGATTGTGGTCATCATTTTCTTCTTCCGTGAAGCGTTTCGTCTGGATAAAACCGGACGCAACAAAATGTTCGTCGCTTTTATCCTGATGCTTGAAGCGGTGCTGTTTTATATTCTGTACGCACAGATGCCTACATCGCTGAATTTCTTCGCAATCAATAACGTACATCACGATATTCTCGGTTTTACCATTAACCCGGTCAGCTTCCAGGCGCTGAACCCGTTCTGGGTGGTGGTTGCCAGTCCCGTACTGGCGGCGATTTACACGCGTCTGGGGAGCAAAGGCAAAGATCTGACCATGCCGATGAAGTTTACGCTGGGCATGTTCCTCTGTTCGCTGGGCTTTTTGACCGCCGCCGCCGCAGGCATGTGGTTCGCCGATGCGCAGGGGCTGACTTCACCGTGGTTTATCGTGCTGGTGTACCTGTTCCAGAGTCTGGGTGAGTTGCTGATTAGCGCCCTGGGGCTGGCGATGGTTGCCGCGCTGGTGCCTCAGCACCTGATGGGCTTTATTCTCGGGATGTGGTTCCTGACGCAGGCGGCGGCTTTCCTGCTGGGCGGCTATGTCGCAACCTTCACCGCCGTACCGGAAAACATCACCGACCCGCTCCAGACGCTACCCATCTACACCGGCGTGTTCAGCAAAATAGGCCTCGTCACACTGGCGGTCACCGTTGTGATGGCGATTATGGTGCCGTGGTTGAACCGGATGATTAATACGCCGGATAGCAGTAAATAAGCGTCAACTTTTAGTTTTGACCGCGAGTAACATCGCGGTTTTTTTTTATCTGTTAACTCTTACGATGTAAGAGTATAATTTGAACAAACAGGTCATCATGGACGGACATGACCATGAACTACATTGAATTTATTGAGACTTCTGTCTTTGCCCGCCAGCGGGAAGCCCTGCTCACCGAGGATGAATATCGCGCATTTCAGGAAATGCTCATTATAAACCCGCTGGAAGGTGATTTAATTCAGGGTACAGGTGGTTGCAGGAAAGTTCGTTTTGCTCCAGCGAGCCACTGTAAGGGAAAAAGCGGCGGGATTCGTAGTATTTACTATTTTCAAAATAGCGAAGGGCGTATCTGGCTTTTCATGGCTTACCCTAAGAACAAAAAGGATAGTCTGAGCGGCGAAGAAAAAAACGCCCTCAAATCCATCATTCACCAACTAAAAGAGGGCTCGTTATGAACGATTTCTTTAAAGAGCTGATGGAATCTGCAAGCGAGGCCGTTGAAATCAGCCAGGGTCGCAAACCTGCTGCCCGAATCACCCGATATGAACTTCCAGATGTCAAAGCTATCAGGAAGAAAGCCAATATGAAGCAGAATGAGTTTGCACAGGCAATAGGCGTCTCATCTTCCCTGATTCAGGCCTGGGAGCAGAAGAGGCGTATCCCTACCGGAACTTATCTTAAGGTTCTTCGGGTGATAGAGCGTAATCCAGAGATGGTTAATCTTTTCAAAACAGTCTAATCGCAACATAGTCCGATAAGCACAGCGCTATCGGACATAGCCGCATCCGGCCTGCGTTCGGGCATTTACCCTTTACGCGCGTCAATCCATTCCTGCACTTCAACCACAAAGGTCTCTGGCGCTTTGCGGTACATCTTACGCGCCAGATCGAGAATGGTATGCTGCCCTAACGCTTCTTCCATACGCTGCTGCGCCATGTCCATTACCGAGCGCACGCCGCAGATACCTTCGCAGGCCCACGCCGGAGGCTGCTCATCAAAAACAGCCAGACGCTGGCGAATTTCACGGCATTCAAAGATGCGCTTGTCACCGTCAATGGCGTTGACCACATCCAGCACCGTGATGTGTTCGGCAGGCCTGGCGAGCTGAAAACCACCGCCTTTGCCTTCGATGCTGCGCACCAGGCCCGCTTTCGACAGACGGGTAAAAATCTTGGCCAGATAGTCGTAGGGCACGCTTTGCAGGTCAGCAATTTCGCGAACGCTCATATCGCGGGCGTCGCCTTTGCTGTCCACCATACACATCAGGCTATGGATGCCGTACTCAACCCCGGAACTGTAGAATGCCATGCTCTTATCTCAGCCAAAATAATTCTGAGTTATTGTAGCTTTTTCGACAGGCGCCTGCCAGACAGAGAACCACAGCACATCAGGAATTAAAATTTAATTCATTATTTATCATAATGATAACCAACAGATCTGGATCATTTTCCACTGGATCGCACAAATGACATTGCATTCATTAACTACGACCAATAAAATCCGAGTAAATAACTTCATCGTTAACATTGAGTGCAACCTAAATGCGTAAACAAATTCTGATCGTTGGTGCAGGTTTTTCCGGGATGTGGGCCGCGCTGAGCGCCGCCCGTCTGGCAGATAAACACCAGAATGACACAATTGATATCACCGTTATCGCCCCACAACCCGAACTTCGCGTACGCCCTCGCTTTTATGAAAATGCCGTCCAGACGCTGGTCGCTCCCCTGCAACCGCTGTTCGACGAAACCGGCGTCAACTTCCTGCGCGGGACGGTTGCGCAGATCCTTCCCGACTCAAAAGAGGTGAGCTGGGCAGATGCCTCCGGCAAAACGCACTTACATCGCTACGACCGTTTGATTCTGGCAAGCGGCAGCCACGTTAACCGTTCACTCGTAACGGGCGCAGATGCGCATGCGTTCGATCTGGATCAACTGGAAAGCGCCGCCGTACTGGAGCAGCACCTGAAGGATCTGGCGAACAAAGAAGAAAGCGACGCGCGCAATACCGTTGTTGTTTGCGGCGGCGGCTTTACCGGGATCGAGATGGCGCTGGAGTTGCCTGGCCGTTTACGTGATATTCTCGGCGCTGATGCTAAGACCAGAGTAGTCGTAGTTGAACGCGGCCCGCAGCCTGGCGCTCGCTACAGCGAAGAACTGCGCAACGTGATTATCGAAGCGTCGGCAGAGCTGGGCGTGGAGTGGCTGGTGAATACGGAAGTGGAAAGCGTGGACGCAACGGGCATCACGCTGAAAGACGGGCAAACCATCGCGTCGCAAACTGTCATCTGGACCGTCGGCGTTCAGGCGAACGATCTGACCGGGCAGATTGACGCTCCGCGCGACCGTCAGGGGCGTTTACATGTGAACGCTCAGCTTCAGGTGGTGGGTCACGATGACATTTATGCCACTGGCGATGTGGCGTACGCCGCAACCGATGACAAAGGCAACCATGCGTTAATGACCTGCCAGCACGCTATTCTGCTGGGCAAGTTTGCCGGGAATAACGCGGCCGCTGACCTGCTGGAGGTCGCTCCTCTGCCGTATCGTCAGGAAAACTATGTCACCTGTCTGGATCTTGGCGCATGGGGCGCGGTCTACACCGAAGGCTGGGATCAGCAGGTAAAACTGACGCGTGCGGAAGCGAAAAAACTCAAGCTGTCGATTGTCAGCGAGCTGATCTATCCACCGAAGGCCGACAGAGCCGTGGCGTTTGAGATTGCCGATCCGCTGGCGCCGTTTGTTTAATCAGCCTTGCCGGATGGCGGAGTACCCTGCATGAACCGTAGGCCCGATAAGCGAAGCGCCATCGGGCAATTTGTTACTCCACCAATGCCGTACCGGTATAAATATCAAACCGGTGGCCTTTGGTGACAACCGCGTTCGGCGTGGCGATATCCGCTAACGGCGGCGCGTAATCCGGGCGCTTCACCACGACCCGTTTGGTCGCCAGCTGGCGCGCTGGCGCCAGCAAACCATCAGCATCAAGATCCGGCCCGACCAGCGACTGAAACACCCGCATCTCTTTTTTCACCAATGCGCTTTTCTGCTTATGCGGGAACATCGGATCGAGATAAACCACCTGCGGGCGCGGCGTGATATCCGTCAGCGCCGTCAGGCTGGAGGCATGGATCAACTGCAAGCGTTCCTGCAACCACGGGCCGATTTCCGGGTCGGCATACCCGCGCGCCAGACCGTCATCCAGCAACGCCGCGACCACCGGGTTGCGCTCCAGCATGCGCACTCGACACCCCACGGAAGCCAGCACAAAAGCATCGCGCCCCAGTCCCGCCGTCGCATCGACCACATCCGGCAGGTAATCGCCTTTAATGCCGACCGCTTTCGCGACCGCTTCGCCGCGACCGCCGCCGAACTTGCGGCGATGGGCCATCGCCCCGCCGACAAAATCGACAAAGATGCCGCCAAGCTTCGGCTCATCGCGCTTACGCAGCTCCAGATGCGCAGTCGTCAGCACCAGCGCCATCGGGTTGTTTTCGTCATGCTCTAACCCCCAGCGGGCGGCAAGAACAGATAAGGCGCCGTCTCCGGCGCCTGTTTCATCAACTAAGCAGATCTTCACGTACGCTATCAGCCTTTAATGCCGTAGTGCGTCAGCATCGCGTCCAGCTGCGGTTCACGACCACGGAAGCGCTTGAACAGCTCCATCGGCTCTTCCGAACCGCCGCGAGTCAGGATGTTGTCGAGGAACGACTGCCCGGTATCGCGGTTGAAAATGCCTTCTTCCTCAAAGCGCGAGAAGGCATCCGCCGCCAGTACATCGGCCCACAGATAGCTGTAGTAACCTGCCGCATACCCCCCAGCGAAAATATGGCTGAAGGCGTGCGGGAAGCGGCCCCATGACGGCCCCGGCACCACGGCGACCTGTTTTTTGATCTCAGAAAGCGTTTCCAGAATTTTCGCCCCTTGTTCCGGGTTAAATTCCGCATGCAGACGGAAGTCGAACAGGCCAAACTCCAGCTGACGCAGAATAAACAGCGCCGCCTGGTAGTTCTTCGCCGCCAGCATTTTATCCAGCAGTTCCTTCGGCAGCGGTTCGCCGGTCTCGTAGTGACCGGAGATAAACGCCAGCGCGTCCGGCTCCCAGCACCAGTTTTCCATAAACTGGCTCGGCAGTTCGACCGCATCCCACGGCACGCCGCTGATGCCGGAAACGCCCGCCGTTTCGATGCGGGTCAGCATGTGGTGCAGACCGTGGCCGAACTCGTGGAACAGGGTGATCACTTCATCATGCGTGAACAGCGCCGGTTTACCGTTAACCGGACGGTTAAAGTTACAGGTCAGGTAGGCGACCGGTTTTTGCAGCGAGCCATCGGCTTTGCGCATCTGGCCGACGCAGTCATCCATCCACGCCCCGCCACGCTTGTGCTCACGCGCATACAGATCGAGGTAGAAACTGCCGCGCAGTTCGTTGTTTTCATCATACAGCTCGAAGAAGCGCACGTCGGGATGCCAGACATCCACATCGTTACGCTCTCTGGCCGTAATGCCGTAAATGCGTTGTACCACTTCAAACAGGCCGTTCACGGCTTTGTTTTCCGGGAAGTACGGGCGCAGTTGCTCATCGCTGATGCTGTAAAGGTGCTGCTTCTGTTTCTCGCTGTAGTACGCGATATCCCACGGTTGCAGTTCATCGACGCCGAACGTCGCTTTCGCGAAGGCGCGCAGTTGCGCCAGCTCTTTCTCGCCCTGCGGACGCGCGCGTTTCGCCAGATCGGTTAAGAAATCCAGCACCTGCTGCGGGTTTTCCGCCATTTTGGTGGCGAGCGATTTAAAGGCATAGCTGTCGAAACCCAGCAACTGCGCCAGTTCATGACGCAGCGCGAGGATCTCTTCCATCACCGGGCTGTTGTCCCATTTACCCGCGTTCGGCCCCTGATCGGAGGCGCGCGTCACATAGGCGCGGTACATCTCTTCACGCAATGCCGGGTTGTCGCAGTAGGTCATCACCGGCAGATAGCTTGGAATATCCAGCGTCAGCAGCCAGCCTTCCTGTTCTTTCGCTTCCGCCTGCGCTTTCGCGGCGGCAAGAGCGCTTTCCGGCATGCCCGCCAGTTCCGCGTCGTCAGTCACTAACTTCGTCCAGCCCATCGTAGCGTCGAGCACGTTGTTGCTGTACTGATTACCCAGCTCGGACAGGCGAGTGGCGATTTCACCATAGCGCTGCTGTTTTTCTTTCGGCAGACCAATACCGGAAAGCTCAAAATCGCGCAGCGCGTTATCAACCGCTTTTTTCTGCGCGAGGTTCAGGGTCGCGTAATGGTCGCCATCGCGCAGGTCGCGGTACGCATTGTACAGACCCTCGTGCTGACCAACCCAGGTGCTGTATTCAGACAGCAGCGGCAGCGTCTGCTCATAGGCTTCGCGCAGTTCCGGGCTGTTTTTAACAGAATTCAGGTGGCTGACCGGAGAGAAAATGCGCCCCAGCACGTCGTCCACTTCCGCCAGCGGCTGGCAGAGATTTTCCCAGGTGTACGGCGCGCCCTGCGCCACTACCCGCTCCACGTTTTCACGGCAGTCATTCAGCGCCTTTGTCACGGCAGGCACCACATGCTCAGGCTGGATTTTGGAAAACGGCGGTAGCGAGAAAGGCGTCAGTAATGGATTGGTCATAAGCGCTGTCCTGTTGAATGAGGTGAATGAAGCGCGCATCCGGCGCTGTGCATATTTGTTTCAGATGGGGGTAAGTGTAGTGAATTTCAATGGCGAGCGTAGCGGAAAAATACCCGGTAGCGCTGCGCTTACCGGCCTACGGGTAATCTGCCCTTTTCTGCTGTAAACTGTGACAAATCGTCTATTTCAGCGGAATTTAATTACCCATGCTCAGTTATCGCCACAGCTTTCACGCTGGCAACCACGCCGACGTCCTCAAACACACTGTTCAGAGCCTGATTATCGAGTCGCTCAAAGAGAAAGAGAAACCGTTTCTTTATCTGGACACGCACGCTGGCGCTGGCCGTTATCAGCTGAGCGGCGAACACGCCGAGCGCACCGGTGAATATATGGAAGGAATCGCCCGCATCTGGCAGCAGGACGATTTACCAGCCGAGCTGGAGCCTTATATCGGCGTGGTAGAGCACTTTAACCGTAACGGGCAACTGCGTTACTACCCGGGTTCCCCGCTCATCGCCCGCCAGCTGCTGCGTGAGCAGGACAGCCTGCAACTGACGGAGCTGCATTCAAGCGATTTTCCGCTGCTGCGTTCTGAGTTTCAAAAAGACAGCCGCGCCCGCGTGGAGCGTGCCGACGGCTATATGCAGTTGAAGTCCAAACTGCCGCCGGTTTCGCGTCGCGGCCTGATCCTCATCGACCCGCCTTACGAAATGAAAACCGATTATCAGGCGGTCGTCAGCGGCATCAGCGAAGGGTATAAGCGCTTTGCTACCGGCACCTATGCGCTGTGGTATCCGGTGGTGTTACGCCAGCAAATTAAACGCATGATTCACGACCTGGAAGACACTGGAATCCGCAAAATCCTGCAAATTGAGCTGGCAGTACGCCCGGACAGCGACCAGCGGGGCATGACCGCCTCTGGCATGATCGTCATTAACCCGCCGTGGAAGCTGGAACAGCAGATGAACAACGTGCTGCCGTGGCTGCACAGCAAGCTGGTTCCAGCGGGCACCGGGCACGCTTCCGTCAGCTGGATCGTGCCAGAGTAATCACAGCCATCGGTGGAACCTTTTAATTCCAGGTATACAATCGCGAATATTTTGGCGAATGGCATTGCGCTCATTCGTCCTACAATGAACATGAAGGAGCGGTCATGACCAAACACTATGATTACATCGCGATCGGCGGCGGAAGCGGCGGTATTGCCTCGATTAACCGTGCCGCTATGTACGGTCAGAAATGTGCGTTGATTGAAGCCAAAGAGCTGGGCGGCACCTGCGTCAACGTCGGTTGCGTCCCTAAAAAAGTGATGTGGCATGCCGCGCAGATTCGCGAAGCGATCCATATGTACGGCCCGGACTACGGCTTTGACACCACCATCAACGCGTTCAACTGGGACACGCTGATTGCCAGCCGCACGGCCTATATCGACCGTATTCACACCTCGTACGACAACGTGCTGGGTAAAAATAACGTGGATGTGATCAAAGGATTCGCCCGCTTCGTGGATGCCAGAACCCTTGAAGTGAATGGGGAAACGATCACCGCCGATCACATTCTGATCGCCACCGGCGGTCGCCCGAGCCATCCGTCCATTCCGGGTACGGAATACGGTATCGACTCCGACGGTTTCTTTGCGCTGCCTGCGCTGCCGGAGCGCGTTGCGGTGGTCGGCGCGGGTTACATCGCCGTAGAACTGGCTGGCGTGATTAACGGCCTGGGCGCCCAAACGCACCTGTTCGTGCGTAAACACGTGCCGCTGCGCAGCTTTGACCCGATGATCACCGAAACGCTGGTTGAAGTGATGAACACGGAAGGCCCGACGCTTCACACCCACGCGATCCCGAAAGCGGTGGTGAAAAACGCCGACGGCAGCCTGACCCTGCAACTGGAAGACGGTCGCAGCGAAACGGTGGATTGCCTGATTTGGGCGATTGGCCGCGAACCGGCAACCGACAACGTTAACCTTGCCGCCACCGGCGTGAAAACCAACGAAAAAGGGTACATCGTCGTCGATAAATTCCAGAATACCAGCGTGGAAGGTATTTATGCGGTGGGCGATAACACCGGAGCGGTTGAGCTGACGCCAGTCGCCGTGGCGGCGGGTCGTCGTCTCTCCGAACGTTTGTTCAACAACAAGCCGAACGAGCATCTGGACTACAGCAATATTCCGACCGTGGTCTTTAGCCACCCGCCGATTGGCACCGTGGGCCTGACCGAACCGCAAGCGCGCGAACAGTACGGCGACGACCAGGTGAAAGTGTACAAATCATCGTTCACAGCCATGTACACTGCGGTGACGTCTCACCGTCAGCCCTGCCGAATGAAGCTGGTGTGCGTCGGCGAAGACGAGAAGATTGTCGGTATTCACGGCATCGGCTTCGGGATGGATGAAATGTTGCAGGGCTTCGCGGTCGCGCTGAAAATGGGCGCCACCAAGAAAGACTTCGACAACACCGTGGCGATTCACCCAACGGCGGCGGAAGAGTTCGTGACAATGCGTTAATCGTCGATAAGCGCCGGATGGTGTGATGATCCTGTCGGCCAGATAAGGCATTTACGCGGTCATCCGGCGCCATGCCCGATGGCGCTATGCCTATCGGGCCTACGCGTGCGGTTTTCCGTAGGCCCGATAAGACCTTAGCCGTCATCCGGCATTCTTTTATTTTCCTTGCATATACGGCGTATACACCCCGTTCAGGCTTTCCAGGAACGCGACAATATCATCAATGTCTTTCTGCGGAATCTCTTTCCCCACCTGATAACGCAACATCAGTTTCACCGCTCCGTCGAGGGTTGGCACATCTCCACGGTGGAAATACGGCGCGGTCAGCGCAACGTTACGTAATCCTGGCACTTTCTGACGCAATTTATCGCGAACTTCATTGGTGACGTTCATACGTCCAATGTCCGCAGCGGTAATTTCGCCGAAATTAAAGTCTTTCTTCAGACCCAACGGCTCGAAGGAACGCCCACCGAGAATAATACCGCCGTGACAGGCCGCGCATTTATTCTCTTTGAACAGCTCATAGCCATGTTTCTGCTGCGCCGTCAGCGCATTTTCATCCCCTCGTAACCACTTATCGAAAGGCGAATTTGGCGTAATCAGCGTCTTCTCAAACTCGGCAATGGCATCCGTAATCGTTTCTCCGCTGAAGCCTTGCGGATATATCGCCGTGAACTGCTGTTTTAGCACCGGGTCTTTATCGAGTTTCCCAATAATTTCATCCCAGGATTTAGAGGCCATTTCAATCGGGTTTAACGGCGGCCCGCCAGCCTGCGCCTGCAACGTCGGTGCGCGACCATCCCAGAATTGCTCAACGTTAAAGATCGAGTTGAACACCGTTGGCGCGTTGATTGGCCCTACCGCGCCGCCCACGCCGATGGAGGTTTTCCTGCCGTCCACGCCGCCCGCGTTCAGCGCATGGCAATGCGCGCAGGAGATGGTGCTGTCACCCGATAAACGGGCATCGTGGTAGAGGGTAAAACCCAGTGCGACTTTTTGATCGTCAACCGGCAGTTTTTCGGGGACAGGCTGAACCGGCTCATTACGGTGCGCCGCCGCCGTATCCGCGCTGGCGTAGTAACGTTCGCGCTGTTTAGCGATCCAGCCGAGAATCTCCTCCCGCTCCGTATCACTGACCTTACCGGCCCAGTGCAGCGCGGTATAGCGCGTTGGCGGCATTGTTTCGTACTGCATCACCCATTCAATCTTATTCAGATCGCTTTGCGTGACGGGTTTATCCGCGACCAACGCGGCGCGTACTGCTTCAAGGTTGAAAGATTTATAGCCCAGTTGAATGTCATAATTCATCAACTGCTTAGCAACGGGAAAAGAGGAATAAAAAGGCAGTTCAGCAGAGGGGGTATGACAATAATCGCATCCCTTTTCCCGCAAAAAACCCAGGATTTTATTATTGTCTTCCAGCGTTGAGGCTTGCACATCAGCTTCTTTACTACGTTGATTATCGTGATACCAGACGTAACCAGATAATCCTAAATAACAAATCGCAATGCCTGCTATGGCTATCGCGGTAAGACGGGTAATGATTTTCATTATTTTACCCTCACTATAGTGAGATATTATGGCCCAGAAGATGAACATAAATCAGGCGTATGTCTTTATTAGACATAGCCATCATAGGAAATACAGGCGAAGGGTTTTTGATAAGTATCAAGCAATTACATGGGGATAAACTATCGATAAGATAGCTTTTCCCTATTATAAGCAGGGTCTTTCGGCGTCGGTATTCATAACTCGTTGCAATCGAATGTTCTGAAAGTGAAAATCTTCCTGTTACGGCTATTCCATATTTTTTATATTATTATCAGTAATCTATATTTAAAGACTCTTTTTCACGCATTAACAAAGCGTGATCTATCGCACAGTTTGCACCTCATATACCGAAGCGAATGTCTACGCTTAATAGACAGCCGGGCAACACCCGTATCATTTACGACGCAATCCGGAGGTCCTTCTCATTATGCTCAACCAGAAATTACACCCCGCCCCATCCGACGAATTAACGATCGAAATCGATCTGCTTTATGAAACGGATCCGTGCGAGTTAAAGCTGGATGAAATGATCGAGGCAGAACCGGAACCTGAGATGATTGAGGGGCTACCCGCCTCCGACGCCCTTACCCCAGCCGATCGCTATCTTGAGCTGTTCGAGCATGTGCAATCATCCCGGCTTTTTGCCGACAGTAAAACTTTCCCCGACTGCGCGCCAAAAATGGACCCGCTGGATATTCTGATCCGCTACCGTAAGGTCAGACGACACCGCGACTTTGACCTGCTGCGCTTTGTTGAAAATCACTTCTGGCTACCAGAAACCTGGTCCAGTGAATATGTCTCCAACCCGGAAAATTCACTGAAAGAGCATATTGATCAGCTCTGGCCGGTGCTGACGCGTGAGCCGCAGGATCACATTCCCTGGTCCTCGCTGCTGGCGCTGCCGCAATCCTATATCGTGCCGGGCGGACGTTTTAGCGAAACCTACTACTGGGACTCCTATTTCACCATGCTGGGCCTGGCGGAAAGCGGCCGGGAAGACCTGCTGAAATGTATGGCGGACAACTTCGCGTGGATGATTGAGAATTACGGCCACATCCCCAACGGAAACCGCACATATTATTTGAGCCGCTCGCAGCCACCGGTCTTTGCGCTGATGGTCGAATTGTTCGAAGAGGATGGCGTGCGCGGGGCGCGGCGCTATCTGGATCATCTGAAAATGGAGTACGCCTTCTGGATGGACGGCGCGGAATCTCTGGTGCTCAACCAGGCCTATCGCCATGTCATCAGAATGCCGGACGGTTCCCTGCTCAACCGCTACTGGGACGATCGCGACACCCCCCGCGACGAATCGTGGCTGGAGGATGTGGAAACCGCCAAACATTCGGGTCGCCCGGCCAATGAGGTATACCGGGATCTCCGTGCTGGCGCGGCCTCCGGTTGGGATTACTCATCACGCTGGCTGCGCGATGCAAGCCGGCTGGCCAGCATCCGCACAACCCAGTTCATCCCCATCGATCTGAACGCTTTCCTCTACAAACTGGAGAGCGCGATAGCCAACATTTCCGCCCTGAAAGGCGATCGTGAAACCGAAGCGGCATTTCGCCAGAAAGCCAGCGATCGCCGCGCCGCCGTAAACCGCTATCTGTGGGATGACGAGAATGGCTGCTATCGGGATTACGACTGGCGGCGCGAGCAAATGGCGCTCTTTTCCGCCGCCAGTATCGTGCCGCTGTATGTCGGCATGGCGACTCACGAGCAGGCAGACCGCCTCGCTAACGCCGTTCGCAGCCGTCTGCTGACGCCTGGCGGGATCATGGCGACAGAGTATGAAACCGGCGAGCAATGGGATAAGCCTAACGGCTGGGCGCCGCTACAGTGGATGGCAATCCAGGGCTTCAAGCTGTACGGCGACGATATGCTGGGGGATGAAATTGCCCGCAACTGGTTAAAAACCGTCAATATTTTTTACCAGCAGCACCATAAACTGATCGAAAAGTACCATATTGCCTGCGGCACGCCGCGTGAAGGGGGCGGCGGGGAATATCCGTTGCAGGATGGGTTTGGCTGGACCAATGGCGTGGTTCGCCGTTTGATTGGTTTATACGGCGAACCATAGCGACGTTACCGAATCTCGTTATAAATGGCGGTCTGAATCTTTAACCATTTTTTGTTTTCCACGCTGGGCTCGGCCTGAACACGCAGCCGGGCCTGCTCCATATCATGCTGCTGGCGCATCACCACCGCCGGAACGGTACAAAAACTTTGCAGATACTTTTTATGCAGCGACGTCAGCGACGCTCCGTTCAGCATGGCGTGGCTCAGCGACGTCAGGAAGCGTCGGCAGGGTTTTACCTCATCCATCAGCGAAGGGTAGCGCAGCAGCAGTTGCAGCACATCGGCATTGCCCGCCGAAAACGCCTGTTCGGTCCAGGCCAGCTGCCAGTTCATCCCGCCCTGTAAGAACAACGCCGTAACGCGCGTATCATTACGGTCGATCGCCGAGCGCATATTAAACGGGTCCCAGGTGATCCCCATGCGGCTCATGGTTTCCCGCGCGGAGGGCGCCTCAAGCCGGGCGTCATCCTGCATGACCTCGTCGCGTTGTACGGGCGCGGCAGAAGGAGGCGGCGAGCTGAACAACCAAAACGCCCCCACCAGGATCGCCAGCACCATTGCGCCAACCCCGCCCCACAACACCCCGGAAATCAGCTGCTCACGCTCTTCAGCCGTCCGCTGCTGTCGCTTGTGAGGCGGTTCAATACTCTCGCCAATTTCCTGGTTATCTCCCCCCGCCAGCGCGTCTTTTTCTCGCGCCTCCTCCCAGAATTTCTCCACCACGCCCTCATCGGACGCCATAAACGAAGCCGGGTTTATGCGAGTGCGTTTTTCATTAAACGCCCGCTGTACCGAGCGGGTGATCTGCCGGAACTGACAATCCAGTAGCGACAACTGTACGGAACTGAGCGGCTGCCCGGCGATGATGCCGTTACGCGCCTGACGGCAATCCTCAAGGAACATACGCAGGGTCGTACGCGGCTCAACAAACAGCGTCAGCGCAGACGCGTCTTTGAAAAATGCGGAATAGTGACGGGCAAACGACTTTTTATCGACCACCATCAATGCCAGCTCGCTGAACAGCATCGCGCTGAGCGCATCCTGTCCTTCGCTGAGTTTTAACCAGCGTCGCAGACGATCGGCGCCAAAATGCAGCTTCAGGTAGCTATTCAACTGATGACGATCCGGCCACACCTGCGAAATAAGCGCTTTCAGCGTGAGTTCAATCGCCCGCAGCTGACGCCGGGCCTGTATTTGCGCGTCCTGATTGCCTGCATCAATATCAGTCTGATAAGTGAGAAGCGGCTGCCGCTGGCGCAGTTGTTCCAGCGACGCCACAAAACGCAGGGCGGCAAGCAGTTGGTTTTCACTGACATCCTTCCCGCTGTCATATTGCGGAACATACTGCTGGAGATGTCGCAAATGCAGCATAAACTGGCTCAGTTGCGCATCGTTTATATGTAATTTTTTTGCCACCACGCTCCAGCCGCCTAAATTAAGGCGGGCTTGATCCAGTTGTTCCATAAACCAGCGCGGTTCTTTTCCTTCCGCAACATGTACGCCCAGCAGCAGCAGGATCTCCACTGACGCCTGACGGATGATGCCCAGACAGTGTTCAAAAGGCGAATGCATCGCCTGCGAAGCGTTATTCGTCATGATCGTCCCTAAAAAAGCCCCTCCATAAAGAAGGCTTTTAATATTATTTTAATTATCTGTTTTGATAGATATAACAGATTTTTTTGGCATTACAGTGACTATAACGCAAAGGTTGAGAAATTTATTTTGGGCGGCGAGGGAAATAAAGAGAAGTCGATGAACAGTCATCGCGGAATATTAAAATTAACGTCAGGAATAAAACAGCGTTCCTGAAATAAGTTTATCCTTAATCTAAATTAATGTTGCGGGTGTAAACCACCCGCTTAATATTATCATCCTGATTATAAGAACATGCCGCCCGACACTTCGATACGCTGCGCGGTCATCCAGCCCAGTTCATCACTGAGCAACGCGGCGATGGCATCACCAATATCGTCCGGCAAACCAACCCGTCCCAGGGCAGTTTGTGACGCGATATACGCATTCAGTTGTTCATTGTCCCGCACATTGCCGCCGCCAAAATCAGTTTCAATGGCTCCCGGCGCAATGATGTTCACGCTAATGCCGCGTTCGCCCAGCTCTTTTGCCTGATAACGCGTCAGCACTTCCATCGCCCCCTTCATCGCGGCATAAGCGCTGTAGCCAGGCAACGCAAAACGGGCCAGCCCCGTCGACACATTGAGGATCCTGCCGCCATTCTTCAGCAGGGGTAACAGCCCCTGAGTCAGGAAAAACGGCCCTTTAAACTGAATGTTCAAAAGCTGGTCAAACTGCGCTTCAGTGAAGGTCGAATACGGCGCGTTGATGCCGATTCCGGCATTGTTCAATAAATAATCAAACGAATCACGCTGCCACTCCGTTTTCAGGGTTTCCCGCACCTTTTCAACAAACGCCGGGAATCCCGAAATATCCCCGACATTCAACTGCAATGCTGCGGCTTTCCCGCCTGATTGCGTAATTTCATGCACGACCTGCTGCGCCTCTTTTTCATTGCTGTTCCACGTCAGAATGATCCCGATTCCTCTGCTCGCCAGCTTAAGCGCCGCGTTTTTACCGAGCCCTCGGCTGCCGCCGGTCACTAATGCGATACGTTGCGTCATAAGAAACCTCATTTCAGGTGTTGTGAAGATTGAGAAAGAGCTTATTAGGTGTTAGAAAAACAATAAATGTAGCGAAATGCGCTTCACTGTTTCATTCAGAACAACACCGGGACCTCGCGATGGATAAAATTCACGCAATGCAGTTGTTCATTCGCGTCGCTGAACTGGAGAGTTTTTCCCGCGCCGCCGAAACATCAGGCCTTCCTAAAGGTAGCGTATCCCGCCAGATACAGGCGCTGGAAAACCACCTCGGCACGCAGTTGCTGCACCGCACCACCCGGCGGGTTCAGCTTACTCAGGACGGAATGGTGTATTACGAACGTGCGAAAGATCTGCTGACGAACCTGGACGAGCTGGACGGTTTATTCCAGCACGACCCGGCCAGCATCAGCGGCAAGCTGCGGGTCGATATGCCGGTTGGGGTCGCCAAGAACCTGGTGATACCGCGCCTGCCCGCGTTTTTACAGCAGTATCCGGGTATTGAGCTGGAACTCAGCAGCAGCGATCGCCTGGTGGATTTGATACGGGAAGGGTTCGACTGCGTGGTGCGGGTCGGGGCGCTAAAGGATTCCGGGTTGATCGCCCGCCCGTTGGGAAAGCTGTCGGTCATTAACTGCGCCAGTCCGCAGTATCTGGCGCGTTTTGGCTACCCAGAAGGTCTGGACGATCTGGCCTCGCATGCGGTGGTTCATTATTCCGTCAATCTGGGCACGCGCCCGCAAGGCTTCGAAGTGGCAACGGCAAACGGCACGCAGTGGATTAAAACCGGCGGCATTCTGACGGTCAACAGCACCGAGACTTACCATGCCGCCTGCCTGGCGGGGCTGGGAATCATTCAGGTGCCGCGCATCGGCGTTCGCGAGGCATTGCGCGCCGGAACGCTCATCGAGATCCTGCCGCAGTATCGCGCTGACCCAATGCCGGTGTCCCTGCTCTACCCGCATCGCCGCAACCTCTCCCGCCGGGTGCACCTGTTTATGGAGTGGCTGACCGGCGTAATGAAAGACTACGTGGACTGACACGCTATACTGTTCTGAGAGTTAACAAAAGAAGGACTATCGACCTGATGACGCAGGAAAAAGACGTAAAACGCCCTATTCAGGAACTCGACCATGCGCCGGTGCCCAAAGTGGAGACGCATGATCGTGACGAACCAGAAACAAACAACAAGGCCACCCAGGCGCTCAAAACGGTCTCCACGACGGCAGCGAGAATCCAGCGTCAGCCGGTGATTGCCCACCTGATCCGCGCCGCAGAGCGTTTTAACGATCGGCTGGGCAACCAGTTTGGCGCCGCGATCACCTATTTCTCGTTTCTGTCGATGATCCCTGTCCTGATGGTGTCGTTTGCCGCCGCCGGTTTTATTCTCGCGTCGCATCCCACGCTATTAGAGGACATTTTCAATAAAATCCTGATGAACGTCAGCGACCCTACGCTGGCGTCCACGCTGAAAAGCACTATCAACACCGCCGTTCAGCAGCGAACCACCGTCGGCCTGGTGGGGCTGGGCATTGCGCTCTATTCCGGGATCAACTGGATGGGCAACCTGCGTGAAGCGATTCGCGCCCAGTCTCGGGACGTGTGGGAGCGCACCCCGCAGGATCAGGAAAAAATCTGGATAAAATACCTGCGCGATTTTGTCTCGCTGATTGGGCTGTTGGTTGCGCTGATTATCACGCTGTCCATTACCTCGATTGCCGGTTCTGCGCAGCAGATGATTATCTCCGCGCTGTATCTCGACAGCATTGAGTGGCTAAAACCCGCCTGGCGGTTGATTGGGCTGGCCATTTCGATTTTCGCCAACTACCTGCTGTTCTTCTGGATTTTCTGGCGGCTACCGCGCCACCGACCGCGCAAGAAGGCATTGATTCGCGGTACGTTTATCGCCGCGATCGGTTTTGAGGTGATCAAAATCATCATGACCTACACGCTGCCTTCCCTGGTGAAATCCCCGTCTGGCGCCGCATTCGGTTCCGTGCTTGGCCTGATGGCGTTCTTCTACTTCTTTGCCCGCCTGACGCTGTTTTGTGCGGCCTGGATAGCCACCGCCGAATACAAAGACGACCCGCGTATGCCAGGGAAAACCCACCGCTAGTTCATCATTTGATGCCGGATGGCGCGATGCTTATCCGGCCTACCGCCCGGCAGGTCGCTACGCCTTATACGGCACGCATTGCAGCATATAAATCCAGACCGTAACTTTTATTTAACCTAAAACCAGTTTTATCCTCTAAGTTTAAAATTGTGTGAAGCATTTCATAGACGTGAAATCACAGGTCTAAACATTATCCCCTTTTTGACCATTATTTGAGCGAAATCCCGCTTTGTTACAGATTGAAATGTCGCTTTTGCTGTGCGTAATATGGCCGTTCGTTCGCCAAAAAATAAGAAAATACTATGCAAGCAACCGCCACCACACTCGACAACGAACAGGAACACGTTCCGGTAAACTCGCGCAATAAAGTCGTCGTTGCCTCCCTCATCGGCACCGCCATTGAGTTCTTCGACTTCTACATTTACGCGACTGCCGCAGTAATCGTGTTCCCCCATATTTTCTTCCCGCAGGGCGATCCGGCAGCGGCAACGCTTCAGTCCCTCGCCACCTTTGCCATCGCCTTTGTCGCGCGTCCAATTGGCTCTGCGCTATTCGGCCACTTCGGCGACCGCGTCGGGCGTAAAGTGACGCTGGTGGCGTCATTGCTGACGATGGGGATCTCCACCGTCGTGATCGGCCTGCTGCCGGGCTATGCCACCATTGGCATTTTCGCCCCGCTGCTGCTGGCGCTGGCGCGCTTTGGCCAGGGTCTGGGTCTCGGCGGAGAATGGGGCGGCGCGGCGCGACTGGCGACCGAAAACGCCCCGCCGCGCAAGCGCGCGCTGTACGGCTCTTTCCCGCAGCTTGGCGCGCCTATCGGCTTCTTCTTCGCCAACGGCACGTTCCTGCTCCTCTCCTGGCTGCTGACCGATGAGCAGTTCATGACCTGGGGCTGGCGTTTACCGTTCATTTTCTCTGCGGTGCTGGTCATTATCGGCCTGTACGTCCGCGTCTCGCTGCATGAAACACCGGTATTCGCTAAGGTCGCTGCGGCGAAAAAGCAGGTGAAAATCCCGCTGGGCACCCTGCTGACCCGGCACGTACGCGTAACAGTACTCGGGACATTCATCATGCTGGCGACCTATACGCTGTTCTACATCATGACGGTCTATTCCATGACGTACAGTACCGCAGCCGCTCCTGCGGGGCTCGGTTTACCGCGTAACGAGGTGTTGTGGATGTTGATGCTGGCGGTGATCGGCTTTGGCGTGATGGTGCCAGTTGCGGGCCTGCTGGCAGACGCTTTTGGTCGCCGTAAGAGCATGGTCATTATCACGACAATGATCATTCTGTTCGCGCTGTTTGCCTTTAAACCGTTGCTCGGTTCCGGTAATCCGGCATTGATATTCGTTTTCCTGCTGCTGGGGCTGAGTCTGATGGGGCTGACCTTCGGCCCGATGGGCGCGCTGTTGCCGGAGCTGTTCCCGACAGAAGTTCGCTACACCGGCGCATCCTTCTCGTATAACGTGTCGTCAATTCTTGGCGCGTCCGTAGCGCCATATATTGCCGCATGGTTGCAGGGGAACTACGGTCTGGCGGCGGTCGGCACCTATCTGGCGTCAATGGCCGCCCTGACGCTGATTGCGCTGCTGTTGACCCACGAGACGCGCCACCAGTCGTTGTGATTTGACCGCCATCACCCGTAGGCCGGATAAGGTGTTTACACCGCCATCCGGCACTATCATCATTTCTTCATCTGCGACAAAATCGTCCGACACTGATTCGCATCGCCTTCTGACGGGGAAATCAACGCCAGAAGCGCGGCGGCTGGCGTGACTAACGTCGCCAGCGCCGCAGCGACCGCGCCTCGCGCGATCAGCGGCCCGGCTTTCACCCCCGCCTGCGGGTTTTTAAACGACCCGCGCACATACAGCGGCGAACGCAGCGTAATAATACGAATCCCTTTGCTCTCTGGATCGATGGTTAAATCCAGTTGCTCAGAGGCGAAACTCGCGGTTCCGGTGACGTTAACCAACGCATTTTCCGTATCAAAAGCAAAGATTTGCGGGCGCGCAACGCCATTAACGATGTCAAGATTAGCCGCCGCGCAGTTGACCCGTACCTCATCGTCGCCAAATATCTGCCCGACAATAAAGTTACCCACGTTCAGGCCGACAATCTCCATCAGGTTGCGGCTGATCACGCCATCGTTCATCAGCAACTTCAGGTTGCCATTACTGTTACCTAACAGCGCCGCCACTGAATTGCCGCTTCCCCGGATATCCGCGTCACCGTTCATTTCGCCCAATGTTTTCTGCATCAGTTCGACATCCGGCATCAGCGCTTTCAGTTTAAGACGACGCGCCTGGATATTCGCCCTTCCCTGCATCGGCTTTTTATCCCCTTCCAGATGAATGCTGGAGACAATGCTGCCGCCTGCCAGGCCAAATTTCAGCGGCTGCAAACGTAAATCGGCATTTTTCAGGATGATATGGGTAGAGAGATCGCTGACCAGCAGGCTGCTGCCGTGCTCAATGCGCCCGCCCTTAAAGCGTACGTCGGCATCCATCACGTCCCATTTATCGGTTTCAAAGCGGTCATAAGGCAGCACTTTGTCGGCAGGCTGGATGCTCTTTTCACCCTTGCTTTGCTCGGCGCGTTTCGACTGCTGCGCCCCCTTCCCGGAATCCACGCCGATCAGCGGCCCCAGGTCAGCCAGGCGAAGCTGGCGCGACTCCACATCCCCTTCCAGTTTGGGGCGCGGCTTGCCGGTGGTGTAAGCAAGAGAGCCGTGAATATCGCTGTCGCCGATGCGGCCATTAAAATTGCGGTAGTCAAAAACCGAGGATGTCTCCGTATCGATTTTCGCCACCAGGCGACCGTCCGTTTCAAACGGCGGCGTGTCCGGCAGCAGTACGCCGGTCAGGTCGTACAATTCGCCCAGCGAGTCGCCGGAAAACTTAAGCTGGAGATCGACGCCGCCCATGTTCAGCGGATCGTTGACCACCCCGGCAAAGGCCACGCGAGTATTGCCCGAGCGGAAATCAGCCTGCACCGGGAAAGGCGCGCCTTCGCTGCGTAACGCCAGCATACCGCCAATTTTGCCCGTGCCGGTCAGCGGTTCCCCGTTATAACGCCCCTGCGCCTTAAGGCCGAAAACATAATCCCCCACGTTGTTGTCGTTGTTGCTTTTGGCTCCCGTGACTTCGCTAAAAGGCAGTGGTTTACCCAGCGGATCAACCAGGATCTCGATATCGGCTTTGCTGACCTTATCGTCAATGGCGATGCGCCCCTGATCGAACAAAATCGTATCCAGACGGAACGACCAGGCGGACGGCTGCGCATTGGGATCGTTTTTCTCGTCAGCCGCAAGAGTGAAGGTCCAATTATTGTTTTTCTCCGAGAGGCGGATAAGGCGGGCGTCAGGCTTCACCAGTTTGATCCACGGCAGCCAGACGGTTTTGGTCAGCAACGCCAGTGGCGCCAACGTGGCTTCAACGCGCGGGAGATGCACCATCGTGACTTCGGGGATATCCGGCGGATTGCCGAGGATAATGTCTTCGGCATGAACGTGCGGCCAGGGCACCCAGCTTCGCCAGCCGGTTTCCTGTTTTTGACGTTCCCACACCACGCCCAGATCGCCGCGAATGGCGAATGGCCGGTTGAGTTCTGTAGAGACTTTCTGGTTGATGGTCGGTTTGAGGCGATTCCAGTCAAATGTCGCAATCAGGACGATGAGTACGACGATCAACAACAACAAAGTCCCTGATACGGCAGCGGTTATTTTGCCTGCTTTCGTCATGTTTTACTTCCTCACTTCTTTCCTTGCCAGTCCTAAAGATAGTCCAGCAGACGGAAAAGGGAGGCAGGCTGCGTCCTGGAATACCGCGTGAAAGACGCGCCATTCCGGGAAACAGCGGGTATTACAGCATCAGGATCACCTGTTCAAGGTTCTCCAGCGGAACAGGACGCGACAGAAAATACCCCTGCGCCGCGAAAGCGGGCGAACGTTGTACATCGCGCCACTCTTCCAGCGTTTCCACGCCTTCGACGATAACGCCTCGGCAATAGCGGTTCATCAGTTGCAGCAGCAGCGTAAAGAGGTTTCGCCCTTCCGGCGTCTGGCGCAGCATCACAAACAGATCCCGCGCCACTTTGATGTAGTCGTAACGCACTTCGCTCAGGGCAGAGAAATTCGCCATGCCGGTGCCGAAATCATCCAGCCAGAGCGGGCCGAATTCACACATTGAGGCGAACGAAGAGTCTTTCGGTAAACGAATATGTTCCACCAGTTCGAATCGCAGCCAGGGCAGGCGCTCAATCGTTTTCAATACCTCTGGCTGCTGACGCATCGCGATCAGCGTCGGGCCATCGACATTGACCGAGGCCAGCAGGTCATGACGCATGAAAAAATCGGCTTTCTGCTCCAGAAACTGGAGCTGTTCTTTCACCACATCCACGCGGTGTCTTACCGCCAGTTCGGCAAAATAGCGATCCGGGGCAACGCGCCGGGAAGGGTTATCCGGGTGTACCACAACCGTCAGCAGTTCCACGGCCATCAATCGCCCGTTGGTCTGGTAGATTGGCTGATAAGTGTAAGCACGTTCGCACTGCAACCAAAAGCGCCGCTCCTGCAAGCTTTCAATGCTTGCCTCAGGAATGCTTAGCTGCTGGATAACCTGCTTTATCATCTCAGATGTCCTGTTAATGAGAGTGTGACTGCCCGGACTCGTCAAAGGTTATCGGCGCTCTGGCAAAGAACTTTATGTTCAGCGTCCCGCAAAATAGAAACAGCATGACAAAAATCAACACAGAATACGCGTTGGCTCAAAAAAATAATGGAACGATGTTTTAATATAGTTGACCGCTGAATACACCACAGCGCACACTAACGCTAATTTTTTTCAGAGCAGGTTCACGACTATGTCCAAAAAGATTGCCGTGATTGGCGAATGCATGATTGAGCTGTCACAGAAAGGCGCAGACGTTCAGCGCGGTTTCGGTGGCGACACGTTGAATACATCCGTTTACATCGCCCGTCAGGTCGATTCTGCGGCCTTGTCCGTACACTACGTGACGGCGCTGGGCACTGACAGCTTCAGCCAGCAAATGCTGGATTCATGGCAAGGCGAAAATGTCGATACCTCCCTCACGCAGCGCATGGAAAACCGTCTACCGGGCCTCTATTACATCGAGACGGACAGCACTGGCGAACGCACTTTCTATTACTGGCGCAACGAGGCGGCAGCGAAATTCTGGCTGGAGAGCGAGCAGTCTGCGGCAATCTGCGAAGAGCTGGCGACCTTCGACTACCTCTACCTGAGCGGGATCAGCCTTGCCATTTTAAGCCCGTCCAGCCGCGATAAATTACTGTCGCTGCTGCGCGAATGCCGTGCCAACGGCGGGAAAGTCATTTTTGACAACAACTATCGCCCGCGCCTGTGGGCAAGCAAAGAAGAGACGCAGCAGGTATATCAGCAGATGCTGGAATGCACGGATATCGCGTTCCTGACGCTGGATGATGAAGACGCATTGTGGGGTGAAAAGCCGGTTGCCGAGGTCATTGCCCGCACGCACGACGCAGGCGTCCAGGAAGTGGTGGTGAAACGCGGCGCAGATTCCTGCCTGGTTTCCATCAAAGGCGAAGAGGTGATTGACGTTCCGGCGGTGAAATTGCCAAAAGAGAAAGTGATCGACACCACCGCAGCGGGCGACTCCTTTAGCGCCGGGTATCTGGCAATACGTTTAACCGGCGGCGACGCTGCCGGGGCCGCACAGCGCGGGCACCTGACCGCCAGCACGGTCATTCAGCATCGCGGGGCGATTATCCCGCGCGATGCAATGCCGCAATAACCGCACGGTAGGCCGGATAAGCGTAGCGCCATCAGGCATGACATTCTCGCCGGATGGCGGCGTGACCGCCTTATCCGGCCTACTGCTACTGCGCAGCCGGGATATCCGTGACTTCCGGGTGGACATCATCGGTTTCTGCGCTTGTTGCTGCTGCTGTCACTGGCGCCATGATTTGATCCCACGTTGCCTGTAGGTCCTTCATATTCAGCTCCGGTTCGCCCTTCGGCTGAAGCAGAATCAACGCCATATCTTGCGATAGCTGCTGACGCAGGTTTTGATTCAACATCTCAACGGTCAGGTTATTCAGGAAGTTCTGCCGTAAACGCTGGTACTGTTCCGGGGCAATATCGACCACCTGATTTTGCAACGAGCGCATCCGTTGGCTGATCAAGATATCGGTATCGGTACGCGCATAAGTGGCGAACAGCTTCTGCAACTCCAGATTCTTCTGCGCCACCAGCGCGTTAAACTCCTCTTCCGGCAAGCCGTTATCACGGACTTTCGCCAGTTCACGCGCCACCAGCCCCAGGTTCAGATTCAGCTTATCGCCGGGAGATTCAACGTTGATCGCGCACTGCGCACGCAGGAACAGCACCCGGCAGTCAAAGCCGAGACCAATCTCTTTGGCGTTGTTCTTGCTGAGCGCCTGCTGAACATGCCAGAACAGGGCCTCACGGGCTAAATCCGCCTGCCAGTAGCGCAGCAGCGCGGCGGACTCGCGAATGGGCTGCCACGGCGTATCCCACATGATGGAGAGACGATCCTGGCGCACGGCGTCAGTCATAATGCTGACCGCTTCGGCGCGCAGAGGGGAAAGCGTCGGCACCGGCGCAGGCGTTTCACGTTTGCCTTGCAACTCGCCGAAGGTTTTGTTGATCTGCTCAGAAACCGAACGCGCGTCCACGTTACCGACGATAATCAGCGTCATCGCGTCCGGGGTGTACCATTTCTGGTAAAACGCGTTAAGTTTCTCCGCATCCACAGGCTGTTTCAGCGGCTCGGCCGGATCGTGGCCTAACAGCGCAGACCCTTTCAGACGATAGCGCCACCAACCCTCTTTGGTGTCCATAGGCCAGGTGGCAACCATATCTTCACTATTGACTGCATGCGCAACCGTCTCTGGCGTGATGGACAGTTTGCCGGAGGTATGCGCCAGATAAGAGAGCGCCTCTTTTAGCAGATCGTTACGGGTGTTGGGCAGGCTGAGGTTATATAACGTGGAATCATAAGAAACGATAACGGGCGGCACAGGGCGTTTGGGGTCAAAGCCCTGCTGCCAGAGTGAACGTGCTTGCGCGGCGTCAAGGCCGCCGCTTTGCGTCAGCGCGATACGGGGAATGGCATGGCTGAAACCGCTCTGTTGCGTACTTTCGGTGAGCGAACCGGTATTGACCAGCAGACGAACCTCAATACGATCGCTTGGGCGCTGCGGGGTAGCTAATACTTGCCACTGTAATCCATTTGCCAGCGTCCCCTGTTGCCATGCCGGGTCAGGCTGGAGCGCATCTGCCTGCACATAGCCGACAGTAGCCATCATCAGCAGACTGCCCGCTAAGAGTCGAATTTTTGTGCCCTGCATGTAAACCCCTGATCAACAATCCTGGTAATAAAAAGACAGCCTGGAAGGCTTATCTGAATATGACGTTAAAAACACTTCGTGTTAGACCGCGCGAACATAAAAATGTCACGCCAGAAGTGAAAAAATCCCGAAGCCACATGTTGAGTGATTCGGGTGCAGGGGTCAATTATGCGCAAACACCCGCAGTCCTGGAAGGGACTGCGGGCATAAGAGGTGAGATTAAGAGGATAATTCGTGCGTTTTGCCATCAGGCGCACGATTATTCAGCACATCATCCAGCTTTTTGTGGTCCAGTTCTTTCACCCACTTCGCCACAACGACCGTTGCCACGCCGTTACCGACCAGGTTGGTCAGCGCGCGGGCTTCAGACATAAAGCGGTCGATACCGAGGATCAGCGCCAGACCCGCAACCGGTAAGTGGCCCACTGCGGAGATCGTCGCAGCCAGCACGATAAATCCGCTCCCCGTTACCCCGGCCGCCCCTTTCGAGGAGAGCAGCAGCACCACCAGCAGGGTTACCTGATGGAAGATATCCATATGACTGTTGGTCGCCTGGGCGATAAACACCGCCGCCATCGTCAGATAGATCGAGGTTCCGTCCAGGTTAAACGAGTAGCCAGTGGGAATAACCAGCCCCACCACCGACTTACGGCAGCCCAGCTTTTCCATCTTATCCAGCATACGCGGCAGCACGGATTCGGAGGAGGACGTCCCCAGCACAATCAGCAGTTCTTCACGGATGTAGCGGATAAATTTAAAAATACTGAAGCCAGCTGCGCGGGCAATCGAGCCAAGCACCACCACCACGAACAGAATACAGGTGATGTAGAAGCAGACAATCAACTGCCCCAACTGCACCAGCGTACCCACGCCGTATTTACCGATAGTAAAGGCCATCGCACCGAAAGCACCGATAGGCGCCAGGCGCATGATCATGTTGATGATGCCGAAAATGACCTGCGAGAAGCTTTCAATCACGTTGAAAATCAGCTGGCCTTTGCTGCCCAGACGATGCAGCGCAAAGCCGAACATCACCGCAAACAGCAGAACCTGTAGGATATTACCGCTGGCGAACGCGCCGATGACGCTGCCCGGGATGATATCCATCAGGAAGCCCACGATTCCCTGGTCTTTTGCTTGTTCGGCGTAGATCGCCACCGCTTTAGCATCCAGCGTCGCCGGATCGACGTTCATCCCGGAGCCAGGCTGAACGACGTTGACGATAATGAGACCAATGATCAGCGCAATCGTACTGACAATCTCAAAGTAAAGCAGCGCAACCGCACCGGTGCGGCCCACCGCTTTCATGCTTTCCATACCTGCAATGCCGGTAACGACAGTACAGAAGATAACCGGTGCGATGACCATCTTAATCAGCTTAACGAACGCGTCGCCAAGCGGTTTCATTTGTGCGCCTAATTCAGGGTAGTAATGGCCAAGGAGGATACCAATGGCAATTGCTGTCAGGACCTGAAAGTAAAGGCTTTTGAACAGAGAGGTTTTCATAGGGTGTCCTTGAAGTAAAAACCACAGGTCTTGTAAGGTTATGGTTAACCTGCGGCCTTAAAATAACACCCACACAACATGACAGAAATGCACCTGGATCATAATTGAAACAAAAATGTTAAAAACTTTGAGCTGGCTCGCACAAGTCTGACCTTTTTTAAGTTTTGTAATCAGGCTGCGCGTTCTTCAGGTAACGTTCTTCAAACACATCCGGCGGAACCGCGCGGGCAAACAAGAAACCTTGCGCCACGTCCACCCCTGCCTGCGCCAGCCAGTCGCGCTGCGCTTCGGTCTCCACGCCTTCCGCAATCATTTTCAGGTTAAGGCTGCGCGCCATCAGGATAATCGCCGTAACCATGCTGTCATCCTCCGGCAATCCCTCAACAAACATTTTGTCGATTTTTAGTATATCGACCGGCAGCGATTTCATGTGCTGAAGCTGACGCAACCCTGCGTATCCCATACCAAAGTCATCCAGCGCGATGCGTACGCCCGCGCTGCGCAGCGGGCGCAGGATGGCGACGGCGGCATGCGGGTCGTCGATGCGTCGGCTTTCCGTTACTTCCAGAATCAATGTATCCGGCTGAATACGATAGCGGCTTAGCAGCTCCAGCAGATCCGACACCATATTCGGGTGCATGAGCTGCAATGCGGAAAGATTCACCGAGAGCGGCATCATCACGCCACGCTCCTGCCAGGCGGAAAGCTGGCGACAGGACTCTTCCAGCACCCAGTACCCAACCGTCACCATCAGACCGCAGGATTCGATACGGTCAATTAACCCTTCCGGGAGTTCCCAACTGCCATCCGGCTGCTGCACGCGTAATAATGCTTCTGCGCTCAGGACCTTACCGCTGGACATCTCCACCTGCGGTTGCAGCCAGATAGCGAACTGGTGGTTATCCAGCGCGTTGAGAATATCGCTCTCTTCCGTCAATCTCTGCTGCGCGGCTTCCATCTGCGCCGGGTCAAAGAACTGAATCTGATTTTTACCTTTGCGGCGGGCGGTAAAGGCGGCGGAGACGGCGCGACCATAAAGCGCCTCGGCCGTCAGGTCGCCGTAAAACATCGCCACCCCAATGCTGCAACTGGGGCGTAGCTGGATGCTTTCGATCGGCAGCCGTTCATTAATGACAGTGAGCACTTGCTGACCTAACGTAATCGCGTGCCACGGTTCTTTTACGCCGTGCGCGATGATGGCGAAATCAAAGCCGCTCACCTGCGTCAGCACCATTCGCGGCGCCAGCACCGATTTCAGTTTTTCCACTAGCGTAAGCAACAGGATTTCCCGCTGCGTCTCTTTGAGCACGCCTGCGGTATCGCGCAGCGTTTCACAGGTGACAATCATTAACGCCGTCGTCTGCTGACGCGTCACAACCTGTTCCAGAAGCCCCATCAGAAAAGCCTTGTTGGGAAGCTCGGAAACCGGAAAGCGCATCGCATGATCGTTTTGCTCAATGCTGTGACGCTGGGCAATCTGCTGATTCAGGTTGTAGCTACGCACCAGCATACCGATCTCATCATCATGATGCAGACGCGGCAGCGCCAGCTGATGGCCCGTCAGCTCCTGCGGCGGGATATCGTTAAGCTCTCGGGCGATTTTGCGTAGAGGATGCACAATCAGGCGGTTCATACACCAGGTTATCGCCACCGTCAGCATCAGCGATAAAAGTAAGTAAATGGTCACTAACGTCGAGAGCGTGCTCATCACGAACTTATACATGCGGAACGAGTCCGCCTGGAGCACCAGATACGCCAGCGGCTGTGGGTTGGCTGGCCGCTCAAGGGAATAGACCGGCAGCGAGATCTGCACCGGCAGTTCAAACAGACGCGTCACCGTCACCGGGACGGAGCGCTCAGGAATAAAACTCATTCGTAGCGCCTGGAATTGGTTCGGCAGCACCACGTCGGCGCGGCTGACCACGCCCGCAGGCTGAATGCGCGCCAGGATGGTTTCCGCTTCAGGGATATCCGCTTTCAGGATTGCGGCAGACAGCGGTTCGCGGACAGAACGGGCGATACTTTCCAGTTGCGTAGCCGTGTTATAGCGGTTCTGCTGTACTAAATGAAACAGCAAAACGGTGCAAAAAATAAATACAAACACCAGGACAACGGCCGCAACCATTGCCATCTGCTTAATTGTTAACGAGCGGCTGACGCGCAAATTGACTCTCCATGACTATCCCCAGGCTGCCGCCAGAGTATACCCGATCGCGCAGACATAAAGAGAGGCCGTATCTGAAAAGGACTTTTCCGAATCATCAGTGCCGGATGGCGGCGTAACCGCCTTATCCGGCCTACAGAAAGCGCACACTGCCGGATGGCGGCGTGACCGCCTTATCCGGCCTACGAAAGCGCGCATTGCCAAATAGCGACGTGACCGCAAGCGCGCGTTGTAGGCCTGATAAGACGCGAACGCGTCGCCATCAGGCGTTCGGCGCTTACCAGTCCGCGTACGGCACCAGCGGCTGCGGCGGTAAATCCATATCGCCCTGCCATCCCGCAGCGGAATAACGCACATACAGCAGGAAATGGCTCGGCGTATAATCCTTCGCTTCCTGAATATCAATTGCCGTTCCGAGGAACCAGTTAGACGTCACCCGTCGCTCGATCAGCGCCCGCGCCGTATAACCAAAGCCCTGACTGCTGCCGCCGCCATTCGTCTGCGTGGCCGCCTCTTCGCGGTAATCCGTCGGGATCAAATTCATCAGCGGATAACGCGGCATGGTTTTGGTGCGTGAATGCGACCAGGATACCGAACCGCCCAGTTCCCACGACCAGTTTTCCGTACGCTGCCGCCACATCACCGGCACGGCGAACGACACATACTCCTGCGGACTGTAATAACCGCCATGCCCCAGCGAATACCCGCTCAGGTCTTTGTCGTAGTGCCAGATCATATTGTTCAGGCCGACGGTGACGCGACGGTTATTCTCATTGATGATTTTATAGTAATAGCCCGTCATCCAGCGCACGCGCCAGTTATCCACGACGTTCTTACCGGTCAGTTGATCGCCGCTCAGCGAAGCCCAGACGCCGTTGGCTTCACCTTTGTCATAGCTCAGGCTCACACCGCCGCCATCCGCACGCACGCCGCCCCATTTTGTGCCCGTGTTGCTCGGCGCGTCTTTCTGCCCGCCGAAGGCCAGCAGAGAGCTGGAGATTGGCCGACGGTGCGCGTTCAGCGTATAGCCCAGCGGCCCGATATCATTGCTGTAGCTCACGCCGCCAACCACATCGACAACGTTAAAGCCCATCGGCGTAGTCCCGATATCCCAGCTCCAGGTCTTGTTTTTCCAGCCGACCGCCACGCTCGTGCCGGTATCAGACTGGCTGCGGTTGCCGCTACAGTCATGCAGCGTACAGGTGCCCCAGTTCTTGTCCCAGGTGCCGTCCGCATGGGTCGAGAAACTGCCGACATCCACGTTCACCAGGTCAGCACGGAAGAACATCCGGCCATCTGACAACGGCGCGTCAACCTGGAACATGGTGGTATGCGCTTTCAGATCGGAGTAGCCGCCGGTGCCGCTCGATCCCCAGTAATCATGCTCCAGCGTAACGTTCAGATCCTGCTGTCGGTATAAATCCGCCGCATCGCTGCGCACGCCGCGTTTTAACCAGTCATCTTTCGCGTCATTACGGGTCAGGCGAGTAAAGGTGTCATTATCCTGCGGGCGGGTCGGCGTAATGCCGGAAGCCACCATCGCGTCTTTGTACGTCTCAAGCGCCTGCTGCGGTTCGCCGTTTTGCGCCTGAAAGCCCGCCGCGTCGCGCAGCACCATCGCAGTTTCCATAGAAGGCGGCTGTGACTTCGCCTGCGGCACAATCGTGTTGAAGGTCTGCTGCGCCGCGACGGTATCGCCCAGTTGCGCCTGGGCCCGCGCCATACGGCGCTGCATATTGATGGACAGCGGCTCCCCGGTTGCCGGGGCGGGAAGTTTCGCCAGTTCCGCCCGCGCCGCCGCGTTATCGCCCTGCGCAATATAGACTTCCGTCAGGCCAAGCCGGGCATCGACATTACCCGGCTCCCGCGCCAGAACCGCATCATAGGCGGCGCGCGCCGAAGAATAATCGCGCCGCTGCTGCGCCCAGTCGGCAAGGGTTAAATCAATGCGCGTAGAGGCGGGCTGTTGGCGAAGCAGCGTTTCCGCTTCCCGCTCTTTGCCGCTATCACGCAGGCGGCTGGCGGTTTCCAGCACCTGATTATTTTGCAGCCTGTCCGCCAGTTCCTGAATGTTACTGTTCCACTGGCTACGCGGCAGATTATTGATATGCGCCATCGCCGCGCGATCCTGATCGTTGCCCGCGAGGTACAGCCCATAGGCATACACCTGATCTGGGTCGTTCGGTTTCTGACGCGCCAGCGCGCGCATGTGCGCATCGGCCTGGCTGCGCTGCCCGGCGTTCCACAGATCGCGGGACAAACGATACGTTACCCAGACGCTGCCGGGGTCCAGCGCCAGCCTGCGACGATGCAGTTCCGCCGCCTGCGCCCAGTTCCCCTGGTTTTCCAGCGCTTCAGCCTGCTGCGCCAGCCGGTCGTTTTCAAGGCTACGCTCAATATCATCAATACTTTGCCGCTGACGACTGGAGAGCGACGCGATAAACGCCGAGGCTTTCTCCGGGGACTGCTGACGATAGATATTCGCCAGGCCGCGCACGGCGTTGCTGTTGCCGCTGTCCATTCGCAGCGTCTGCTGATAGTAGCGCTCGGCGGCGGGATAATCTTTACGCGCCATCGCCACGTCGCCCAGCCCCAGCACGGCATAGCTGTCGGTATTGTCGATGCTCCTGGCCTGCCGGTAGAGGCGTTCCGCCTGGTCCGGGTTATTCGCTTTCAGCGCGGCGTCGCCCTGCTGAATCGCCAGCCAGTAGCGGTTTACCTTCAGCAGGCTTTCCCATTTGCCGCGACTGCTGCTGTTCGGGTCCATCGCAAGCGCTTTCTGGAACTGCGCCACCGCGCGGGCACGATCGCCGCGCTGCGAATAGGCCTGCCCCAGCGCGCCGACGGCTTCGCTGTCGCGGTGATCCGCGCTTACCGCCTGCTGCAATTCCGTTACGGCTTTCCCGCCCTGTCCGGCTTCCACCGCCGCCAGGCCTTGCGCTCTGGCTCTGAACGCCGGGTCGGAAAGCTGTTGCTGCTGTTCACTCAACTTGCTGCGCGCGGCATTGACGCTGTCGCCTTCGCTAAACACCGTCAGGTATTTTTGCAGCGCTTTTACGCTGGCGTCGCTGGCAGGCAGATCTTTAATCTGCTGATACCAGAGAGCGGAAGCCGTCGTGCGCCCGGCGCTGGAATTCGCCATCTGCTCTAATACGGCAAATCCCTCATCGCGTCGCCCTCCGTCAAACAGCAACTGCGCCAGCGTGTTTTGCAGGGCAGTATTGCCCGGCGTACTGGCGTTAATTCTTTTAAGCTGATTAATCGCCTCGTTACGTCTCGCGGGAGATTTTGCCACCGTCGTCCAGTATTCCACCGCCAGATCGCCTTGCGGCGGATGACCTTTAAACAGCGCGTCGTAAGCGGCAATCGCTTCTTCGGTATGACCGGTGGTCGCCTGTAAACGCGCCTCCTGCAAGGACTGGCGCCCTTCCGGCGTGGAAAGCATCATCGTTGTGCGGGAGGACTGATACGCGCTGGAACTCGGCGCTAACTGGGAAAGTCTGTCGAGCTGTTTCTGCGCCCCGTCATTGTCGCCCTGGCGCAGCAGGTAGCGAAATCGGGCGGCGACCACTTCCGGGTTGTTCGGGTCGATCAGTTCCAGGCGATAAAGCGACTGGCGCACCAAATCCTCACGGTGCGAGGCTTCGCCTAACCGAACCTGTTGCAGCAACTGCTGTTGCGCGGAAGGCGCCGCCTCGGCGAACGGCATCCAGGCGATGCCGAGCGTCAGGCCGAGCACTGCCCGATGGCGACGCTTTAGCGTCTTATCCGGCCTACAATCAGCGGCATCCCGTAGGCCGGATAAGGCGTTACCGCCACCCGGCAAAAGGAGATGGATGAGACTTAATTTGAACTTGCGCATTCCTGGCCCCAGTCAGGTAGTAATTCACCTTTAGCGGTGAAGCGAAAACGATGCTGATCCCATCCTTGTCCGAAAAGCGTTAGCACATAGCTATAGTAGGCATCGCTACCGGGAAAATTGTCCGCCACGCGCTGTCGCTGCACCGCCTGAGCATCACGGTTTTGCAGGAAAGGCAATAAAGAAGCCGAAAAGCCCACCGGCCCGTTGCCCTGGGCTTTACCACTGGCGACATCCACCTTCTCTGGCGGAACGCCGTTTTTTGTCGTCAGCGTCGCCATCGGTTTCAGGCGCGTCAGCAGCCGCGCTTTTTGCGGATCGCCGTCGTGCATCATCCCCGCCCATAAATAAACGCGGATGGCATCGTAACTGCTGACCAGCGTTTTTTCCGGTTTCAGCTGCCAGCCTTTGTCTTTTTCATAGCGCACCCAGTCCGGCGAGAACCCTTTCGGGGCGGTTTCCATCAGCAAACGCATATTGGTTTCACGCAGCGTGGTCCAGGGCGCGCCAAAGCGGGTAAAATATTGCGCCAGCTGCGGGGGTAAATAGCTCGGATTAAAGCGCCAGCGCGTCTTTTCCGCAAAACCCACGTTCCCCGGCAGCAGCATTGAACCCAGCCCCGGCACCGTTACCACCTCTTCACGCGCAATGCGTTTTAGCAGCGCGGCGCCAGTGTCGGTATAGCGCGACGTTTTCCATAAGCGCCCGGCTTCCAGCAGCGACCAGGCCATCCAGATATCGCCGTCGGAAGCGGAGTTTGCATCCAGCACCGCCCAGGTCGAGGGGTCTTTCTGCCCCCACAGCCAGGCAGGCAGATGCGACTGTAAGGAACCCTGCGCCAGGTTGTTTTGCGTCCAGTCGAGGATCAGGTCAAATGCCGGCCGATCGTTGGCGGCGAGGGCAAAGAACAGCGCATAGCTTTGCCCTTCCGACGTCGTGATTTTGCGCGCGTCGCTGGGGTCAATCACCCGTCCTTCCTGACTGATATAGTCCTTTTTGAACTGTATCCATGCCGGCCACGTACAGGCCGCCTGTACGCTGACGGTCGCCAGCATCAGGGCAGTTAACATCCATCCACGCAGCGCGTTCATCATCGATTACTCGTTATCGGGATCGAGTCGACGACGGCTGATAATGCGCAGCAGACGCCACAGAACCCAGGCCAACAGCACGACGCTAACCGCCGCCAGTATCGCCAGCAGCACCGGATGATTCGATAACGCGTACCAGAGGCGTTCGAACCACGGTAAATGCCCGACGTAGTAAATATCGCCCACCCGCAGGCTGTTGACGCCAGACTCGCGGATCACCGACACGGAGCCAAACATGGCGGCGCGTTTTCCGCTATCGTTCATCGCTTCGGTCAGCAGTTCATACCCGCGCGGGCTGTCTGCCAGCAGCGCCACCACGCTACGCTGGTCGTTGAACGGCGACTGGAAGCCCACTACCGCCGCCATCGCGCCAGCAGAAGTGATGGTGGATTTCGCATCCGGCGCGCGGTCGGCCTCATCCGGCATGATGCTCGGGAAGGTCGTCTGGCGCATCGGCGTGTTCACCCAGCTTTGCGTCGCCTGTACCAGCAGGTCGATGCGTTTGTCATCTTTCAGTGCGTCCGGGATTGTCCCGATCACCATAATATCCGCGTCTTTACCCTGAATCTGGCGGCTATCGTCGGTGATATTCAGGTTAATCGACGGGAAACCGGTCTGCGCGCCAATCGTTCCGGTCACATCCAGCAGCGTTTCCATCTGCGCTTCGTTCGGGTTTTTCGGCATCACGGCAATGGTTTCTGAAAGGTCAGCCATCCGGCTGAACGGGAAGCCCGCGTTGGCGAAGGCACGCAGGTCCGGCATCGCGATAAAGTGATAATATTTCGAGAAATCAATGGTGGAGTCGTCGCCAATCACCACATGGTTTTGTACCGGCTGGAATGTCACGCAATTATCCACCGAGCCGCCCGGCATCGGGTTCATGTACTGGAAGTCAAAGCGCAGCTGGTTCATCGCCCCCAGCTTCAGCGCCGGGATCGACACGTCCGTTTTACCGTCAATCAGCCCCTGCAATACCGGCAAACGCAGCAGCAGGCGATTGCTTTCCTGGGTGCTGTTCAGGCTGAACGCTTGCAGGAACTGATCGTTCAGGCTGATATCCATACGCGAGCTGTCTTTGCTCGGCGGCGTGGTGTAACGGTAGTTGAGGTTCATATCAATACCGTTGCTGCGCAGCAGATAGAGATCCGGCGGCAAATTCAGCGACAGCGAAATCGCCGCAGGTTCCAGCCCGGTGGACTGGAGCTGCTCTTTATAGGTTTTCAGCTCGCCGAACGTCACCGCACGGTCAGTACGTACCCAGTTCGGCGCATCATAAGGTTTACGCGCCAGCAGAGGCTTCACCTCATCCACCACCACGCTGTCGCCACGGAACAGGATATTCCCTTGCGCAATGCCTTTCGCCGCCTGCAACAGATCGTTATCGTCGCGGCCAAAGACCACCAGCAGCTTCACATATGGGTTGTCCGGGTGGCTGATCATCTCAATCACCGGCGCTTTTACCGGCGGATGATCGCGCAGGAAATCAGGGCGCTTGTCGTTCGTGGCAAAGACGATGGCATTACGATCCGGCAGCGTGTTGTACATCACCGGGAAATGCTGGCCGCGCCAGCCTGCGCGCGAACCGAACCATGAAGAGACAATGGATGCCGCCTGCTGCTGCATCAGATCCGGCGAACCGGCAAAGACCACAGGCAGCGTAACCTGGCGGTTGTCCCGCGGATCAAAGAACGGCACCGGGAAGTGCGACAGATCGTTTTTCACCGGCAGGGTCTGGTACGTCAGATCCAGCACGCTGCTGCGGCCAACATCCAGCCAGAGCGTACTGCTGGCCGGGTTTTCGCAGACATCGCGATAGTGCCCGACGAACTCCAGCCGCACGCGGTTAAAATCGGTGATAAAGAGCGGGTTGATCGGCATCTGGGCCAGCGTCTTTTTGCCCAGTTGCTCTTTCGTGACCGGCAACACGCCCATCAGCTCATCATTGAGGTAGACCTTCAGCTGCGACTGGATCGGCAGCAACGACGGCGACGGGGTGTATTCCAGGTTCAGCATCGCTTTCGACACCACCTCATCGCTGCGCATACCGAACTCAATGCTGCCATTCGGGTTCACGCCACGCAGCACCATGCTGCCCGGCGGCGGCGCGATTTGCGCGAAGGTCAGCTTCACATCGCGGGAAGGCCCGTTTTGCGCCACCACGGGCGCATCGGCGCCCGGCACGCCCGGCATTACCTGGCCGACCGGCTGCTCCGGCGTTTCTGGCGCAGGCGCTGTCGGCGCTTGCGCTGGCTCAGCATTGATCAATGGTTGCGTTGCAGGCGTCGCATTCGTCATGAAAGTGGGGAAAGCGCTTATCCCCATAGCCACTGCATAAACCCAGGAAAGTTTTCTTTTCATCGCGTTATCATCATTGTTGAGCCATCACCTGATCCGGCTGCCGCTCCGGGCGACGCGGAATAAACGACACAATCCAGGAAACCAGCGTCGTCAGAGAACGGAAAATTACTTTGACGGAAGACGGAGCAAATTCCGCAAGATGGCGGTAGCCACGGAAGCCCAGCTTCAGAATATCCAGCAGGCTTTCCAGCGGTTTGTCTTCCGGGAAGCTGTCCTGCCAGAGCGCCCACGTATCCGCGCGGGCAAATGTGCACTGCACAAAGTCGATATGTTGTTTCGTGGTCATCGGCAGCAATTGCAGCCCGACCTCATTGCCCAGCACGCGCACGACCTGAGTAGGAAAGACGTACTCTTGCTGGCCGCGTTTAAGCAATAAATTAACCTTTTGCCCTTCCAGCACCTGCGCCTGCCCGTTGATCCGAATCCCCAGGCCGCCGTCGGAGAAGTCATGCACGGTGCATGAGAACAGGTGGCCATCTTCACGGGCAATGGCCGCCGGCATGGAGATTTCAACGCGGTGCGCCCGGCGTACCTGCTTACTTTCCACAGAAACCGCCACCGCGCCGCCCAGAATGATCAGGTTATAGAAAACCCACACCAGACTGACGATCACCGTGAGTATTTCGTTGGCGGGGCCGTAGTAGTAACGCCAGACGCCCACCACGACCCCCAGCAGGTTGAGCAGCACCAGGAAGATATAGGGCCGGGAAATCACCCAATCGACATACTCTTCCTCTACCAGCCCGCCTTTCGCGGTAACGTTGAATTTCCCTTTATGCGGGTTGATCAGCGCCACCATCGTCGGCGGCGCGATATACCAGGCCAGCACCGTTTCGTAGATTTCACTCCAGAAGGAGTGGCGGTATTTCCCCTGAATCTTCGAGTTGGTGAGGCTGGCGTGAATCATGTGCGGCAACACAAACAGCGCAATCATCAGCGCGGGCGCATAGATGATATAGGCGTGCAGCAGCAGGAAAGCCAGCGGCGCCGTCAGGAAGATGAGCCGTGGAATACCCGATAAAAAGTGGAACATGGCGTTGACGTAACACAGACGCTGCGCCAGCTTTAAGCCTTTGCCGAACAGCGGGTTATCCAGACGGAAGATTTGCACCATGCCGCGCGCCCAGCGAATACGCTGCCCGATGTGCGCGGACAGGCTTTCCGTCGCCAGACCTGCCGCCTGTGGAATGCGCATATAGGCCGAGGTGTAGCCGCGACGGTGCAAGCGCAGCGAGGTATGCGCATCTTCGGTCACGGTCTCAACGGCAATGCCGCCAATCTCATCCAGCGGTTTACGGCGAATCACCGCGCACGATCCGCAGAAGAACGTGGCATCCCACATGTCGTTGCCATCCTGCACCAGCCCATAAAACAGCGTGCCTTCGTTCGGCGTTTTACGGAAACGACCGAGGTTGCGTTCAAACGGGTCCGGCGAGAAAAAGTGGTGCGGCGTCTGCATCATGGCGAGCTTTTTCTCTTTCAGGAACCAGCCCATCGTCATTTGCAGGAACGAGCGTGTCGGGACATGGTCGCAGTCAAAGATCGAGACAAACTCGCCTTTCGCGTATTTCAGCGCGTTATTGATGTTGCCGGCCTTGGCGTGTTCATGCGTGGTACGGGCGATGTACTGTACGCCAACGGTCTGGGCAAACTGGCGGAACTCTTCGCGCCCACCGTCGTCAAGAATCCAGATGCTCAGCTTGTCTTTCGGCCAGTCGATGCCCAACGAGGCATAAACGGTGTTTTTCACTACGCTGAGGTCTTCGTTGTAAGTCGGAATAAAAATGTCCACCGTCGGCCACTGCGCCATCTCTTTCGGTAGCGGCACGGGCTGGCGGTTAAGCGGCCAAACAACCTGGAAATACCCCAGCACCAGGACAATCCAGGCGTAGGTTTCCGCAAACAGCAAAATCAGCCCGCAAACCAGGCTCAGCGGGTCATCCCAGTTTAGCGTCGAGGTATAGCGCCACCAGATATAACGGCATGACACCGTCAGCGACAGCACGATCAGCATCAGGGCGGAGAAACGCCCCGGTATCCGCCGCACCAGCAGCGCGACGCCCCACAGCAGTATCAGGAAGATAAACTGCGACAGCGGGTTAAACGGCTGGGTAATACAGATGATCGCCAGAATCAGGGAAAAGGTGACGATAACTCCGAGGATAAAGCGGCGCACCCCGTTGCTAAGATGGCCCAGCTCTTTTTCGCTTTCCAGGTGCGTGGTCTTTTTACTGACGCGGTCGGGCAGCGTGTCCATCCACTGATGATAGCGACCGCGCACGCCCAGCAGGCGGGAGAGCGACCGCCAGCGCGGTTCGACCTTCTTCTCTTTACGCGGCGAGAAGGCCATCAACCAGAGCGTTTGAATGGCATAGCGGGCCGGGTCCAGCGGACGCGGTCGGTTGGCGTTAATGTGCGGATAGAGCGCTTTATGCTGCGCGCGAATGCGCTGCCAGCGCGGATGCTCAAGCGGAATAAAAGTCCACGCCAGAATCACCCACAGGCAGCCCAGCATCGCACTGAACGGCGACGCGCCATGACGGCGATACCCTTGATAGCGCTCGCTCAGGCGTGCGCCGACCGGCGGAATGAGAAGCCACCGGGTCAGGATGTTCATGATGCGCTCCCGGCAGGGGCGCGATTGCCCGCATAGTGCAGCAAACACCAGTTTGCCAGCGTCAGCACCTCTTCTGCCGCCAGCGAATCGCCACGGTACTCGCCCAGCGGCTGTTTCGAAGCCATACACTCCGCCATCGCTTCATCGCGATGGATCACCATCGGCAGCAAACGACGCTGGCTTTGCAGCCAGACCTGGTACAGATCGTCCTGCAACTGGCTGGCAATGCGTAAATCGTTAATCAGAATATGCGCGCCCGTGGGCAGCGCCTGTTGATGCAGCCGGATATGGCAATTGGTGTCCGCTTTTACCACCGCCAGCGTATGATCGCAGAGACTGACCAACTGTTGCGTCAGCGGTGAGACGCCGTGGGGAAGATCCAGCAAAATCCACGAATAGCGTCGGCTCTCTTTCAGTTCGCGCAGGCCAGCGCAAATAGCTCCCAGCTTTTCCGCCCATTCCTGAGGATTCTCCCGTTCTTCCACCGTAAGCTGTCCGAACGGCAGCAGATCGAGCTGGGTGGTATAACGCAGTCCGGCATCGCGCCAGTCTTTACCGTCCAGTAGCGCCCTGGCCCAGCCGTCGCGATGGGCAAAATCGACATTGAATGACATACGCAGCAGGTTATCGGGGCTGGCATCAACGACCAGCACATTTTCCCCGAGTATTTGCAGCGCCCAGGCGAGCGCCGAAGTGATTGATGTGGTGCCTACACCGCCGCGCACGCCCTGCAATCCCAGAATGGACATCCCTGACTCCCTTATGATGGTTGTTGCGCAAATTCAGCCAATAAAGGCCAACGTTTAATCGCCGCAGCCAGCTGTTCGCGTTGGGAAATATCGGTATAGTCTATTTCGGGCAAGGAGAAAGCCTGACTTAACGCCAGAAAATCATTTTGAAAGGTATAGCCCAATGCTGAATCAAACTGAGAGTCAGGTTCGTTGTTGTTATACATTCTGTATTGTGTCCCTTTTGAATATACTCACCATGCTTCAGACAATTTTTCTGGCAGCATCCCCCCCTCTTCACTGTTAATCTTCAATGCAGGGGATCGTTCATTTCTCGCCTTTCCGTTACGCAAACTGTAAGAGTAAAGAAAACACCATGACCGAGGTCGCAAGGCTTCCTGCCCGCCGAATTGATTCATATGCTAAATCTGATGTGTTTTAATTTCAATGTTAGGTTTATTTCTGAGCTTTCGCTAGTAAACTGATAAACAGATAAAATAGCGACAAGAGGGACGCTGTGGACCCCGTATTTTCTATCGGAATCTCATCATTATGGGATGAACTACGCCACATGCCTGCCGGCGGTGTCTGGTGGGTTGACGCTGATCGCAATGAAGATGCCATCAGCCTGGTGAATCAAACGATTGCCTCGCAGGCAGGGAACGCGAAAGTCGCGGTCATTTGTATGGGCTGCGATCCGGGTGAATTAATCAAATTAGATGAATCTCACGGCCCGGAAAAAATCCAGTTATTTTCAATGCCGGATTCTGAAAAGGGGTTATACTTTTTGCCCCGCGATTTGCTTTGTTCTGTTGATCCTACACATTACTTTTTCATTCTTCTTTGCGCGAATAACGCCTGGCAAAATATATCAGGGGAACGCCTTCATCAGTGGCTGGAAAAAATGAATAAATGGACCCGGTTCCATCACTGTTCGCTTCTGGTTATTAACCCTGGAAATAATAATGACAAACAGTTCTCCCTGTTGATGGGAGAGTACCGTTCGCTTTTCGGCCTTGCCAGCTTACGTTTTCAGGGCGACCAGCATCTGTTCGACATCGCGTTCTGGTGCAGTGAAAAAGGGGTCAGCGCCCGGCAACAACTGACGCTGCGCCATAAAGATGCGCACTGGGAGCTGGCCCACAAGGAAGAGGCGAACATCCAGCCGCGCAGCGACGAAAAACGCATCCTCAGCAATATCGCCGTTCTTGAAGGCGCTCCGCCGCTGTCGGAACACTGGGCGCTTTTTGATAATAACCAAACCTTGTTCAACGAGGCGCGAACTGCGCAGGCGGCGACGATCATCTTCTCCCTGACGCAAAATAGCCAAATCGAACCCATGGCGCGAAATATCCATACGCTGCGCCGCCAGCGCGGAAGCGCGCTGAAAATTATCGTCCGCGAAAATCTCGCCAGTTTGCGGGCGACCGACGAACGACTGCTGTTAGGCTGCGGCGCGAATATGGTTATTCCGTGGAATGCGCCGCTTTCCCGCTGCCTGACGCTGATTGAAAGCGTGCAGGGACAGCAATTCAGCCGCTACGTCCCGGAAGAGATCGCCACACTCCTGTCGATGACGCAGCCCATGAAGCTGCGCGGTTTCCAGACATGGGACGTCTTCTGCGAAGCCGTACATAACATGATGAGCAACACGCTGCTGCCCGCTGACGGGAAAGGCGTGATGGTCGCATTGCGCCCGGTGCCGGGTATCCGCATCGAGCAGGCGCTGACGCTCTGCCGCCCAAACCGTACCGGCGATATCATGACTATCGGCGGCAACCGGCTGGTGCTGTTTTTATCATTCTGTCGGGTCAACGATCTGGACACGGCGCTGAACCATATCTTCCCGCTGCCGACCGGCGATATCTTTTCCAACCGCATGGTCTGGTTCGAAGATAACCAAATCAGCGCTGAACTCGTGCAAATGCGCCTGCTGTCGCCTGAACTGTGGGGCACACCGCTGCCGCTGACTCAGGGGCCGAACCCTGTGCTCAATGCCGAGCATGACGGGCGAGTCTGGCGACGTATTCCCGAACCCTTACGACTGCTGGATGACAGCGTGGAGCGCCCACAATGATGAACGTCAACGATATCATCCAGATCATCGTCTTTTGCGCGCTGATCTTTTTTCCTCTGGGCTATCTGGCGCGCCATTCGCTTCGCCGCATCCGTAACACAGCCCGACTGTTATTCGCCAGACCCCGTTATGTAAAACCCGCCGGAACCTTGCGCCGTGCAACAAACGTCAAGGCAGACAAAAAATGACTCAGCATACTCAAACCCCATCCATGCCTTCACCACTCTGGCAATACTGGCGCGGCCTTTCGGGCTGGAATTTCTACTTTCTGGTAAAGTTTGGCCTGCTCTGGGCGGGATATCTCAACTTCCATCCGTTGCAGAACCTGGTATTCATGGCCTTTTTGTTAATGCCAGTCCCCAAACTCAGCCTGCACCGTCTGCGCCATTGGGTCGCTATCCCAATCGGCTTCGCGCTTTTCTGGCATGACACCTGGCTGCCTGGCCCACAAAGCATTATCAGTCAGGGCTCGCAGGTCGCGGGTTTTAGCGCGGACTATATGCTCGATCTGGTGACTCGCTTTATCAACTGGCAGATGATCGGCGCCGTGTTTGTGCTGCTCGTCGCCTGGCTGTTTTTATCGCAGTGGATTCGGGTCACTCTTTTTGTTGTCGCCATTATGATCTGGCTGAACGTGCTGACGCTGACAGGGCCAGTCTTTACACTGTGGCCTGGCGGCCAGCCGACCGACACGGTGACGACCACCGGCGGCTCTGCGGCGGCGACGGTCGCAACGGCAGGAGACACCCCGGTGGTCGGCGATATCCCGGCGCAGACCGCGCCTCCGACCTCAGCCAATCTGAACGCGTGGTTGAACACCTTCTATAACGCGGAAGAAAAACGAAAAACGCCGTTCCCGACGGCGCTGCCAGCCGATGCGCAGCCGTTTGAACTGCTGGTGATCAACATCTGTTCCCTCTCGTGGTCTGATGTTGAAGCCGCAGGCCTGATGTCACATCCGTTATGGTCGCATTTCGATATTCTGTTTAAGCACTTTAACTCCGCCACCTCCTACAGCGGCCCGGCGGCGATCCGCCTGCTGCGCGCCAGCTGCGGCCAGTCGTCGCACACGAATCTGTATCAACCGGCAGGCAACGACTGCTACCTGTTTGATAACCTGTCGAAGCTGGGCTTCACGCAGCATTTGATGATGGGTCATAACGGCGAATTCGGCGGCTTCCTGAAAGAAGTGCGTGAGAATGGCGGTATGCAGACGGAGCTGATGGATCAAAAAGGGCTGCCCGTCACGCTGCTGGGCTTTGACGGTTCTCCGGTTTATGACGACACCGCCGTGCTCAACCGCTGGCTGGAAACCACCGAGAAAGATCAGAACTCGCGTAGCGCAACGTTCTATAACACGCTGCCGCTGCACGACGGAAACCACTTCCCTGGCGTCAGCAAAACGGCGGATTACAAAATTCGCGCGCAAAAGCTGTTCGATGAGCTGGACGCCTTCTTTACCGAACTGGAGAAATCGGGCCGTAAAGTGATGGTGGTGATGGTCCCGGAACACGGCGGCGCGCTCAAAGGCGACAGAATGCAGGTTTCCGGGCTACGCGACATCCCCAGCCCGTCTATCACCAACGTACCGGCAGCGGTGAAATTCTTCGGTATGAAAACGCCTCATCAGGGCGCATCGATTGAGATTGACCAGCCGAGCAGCTACCTGGCGATTTCCGAACTGGTGGTGCGCGCCCTTGACGGCAAACTGTTTGTCGAAGACAACGTCAACTGGGATCAGCTCACCCGTGGGTTGCCGCAGACCGCACCGGTCGCTGAAAACGCCAACGCGGTGGTTATCCAGTATCAGGGTAAACCGTATGTGCGTCTGAACGGCGGCGACTGGGTGCCTTATCCGCAGTAAACGAAAAAGGCCTGATGGCGCTACGCTTATCAGGCCTACAGGTCAGGCACAATCTCCTGAAATTATGCCGATTTGTAGGCCGGATAAGACGCTTTCGTCGCCATCCGGCAAAACTCGCGCAAGCGCCACAACACGCTGGAAAGATTCTTGCCAGCTGGCAACTTTTCTGACGACCCGTAAAAAACGAAACCCACTAACTCTTTGATATATAAAAACTCCTTTTCTGGCACAGCGATTGCTATTTGAGTGTGAGCTGTTCTGTTCCGAATCAAAGGAGATATCATGTCTGACTGTCGTACTTACGGATTCAACACCCAGATCGTTCACGCGGGGCAACAACCCGATCCTTCAACTGGCGCGCTCAGTACGCCAATCTTCCAGACGTCGACGTTTGTTTTCGACAGCGCCGAACAGGGGGCCGCCCGCTTTGCGCTCGAAGAGTCCGGGTACATTTACACCCGCCTGGGCAACCCCACGACGGACGCGCTGGAGAAAAAGCTGGCGGTACTGGAAAGAGGCGAAGCAGCGCTGGCGACCGCGTCCGGCATTTCCGCCATCACCACCACGCTGCTGACGCTCTGTGAGCAGGGCGATCACATTGTCTCAGCCAGCGCGATTTATGGCTGCACGCACGCATTTTTGTCGCACAGCATACCGAAGTTCGGTATTGACGTGAGTTTCGTTAATGCCGCCAACCCGGATGAGATCCGCGAAGCCATCCGCCCGGAAACCAAAGTGGTGTACATCGAAACGCCCGCCAACCCAACGCTCTCCCTGGTCGATATCGAAACGGTCGCCGGGATCGCCCATCAGCGGGGCGTGCTGTTGGTTGTGGATAACACCTTTATGTCGCCGTACTGCCAGCAACCCCTGCTCCAGGGAGCCGATATCGTGGTTCACAGCGTCACGAAATACATCAACGGACACGGGGATGTTATTGGCGGGGTCATCGTCGGCAAGCAGGAGTTTATCGATCAGGCGCGGTTTATCGGGCTGAAGGATATCACCGGCGGCTGCATGAGCCCCTTTAACGCCTGGCTGACGCTGCGCGGCGTGAAGACGCTGGGGATTCGCATGGAGCGCCACTGCGAGAACGCGCTGAAAATCGCCCGTTTCCTGGAAAGCCATCCGAAGATTACCCACGTCTGGTATCCGGGGCTTCCTTCGCACCCGCAGTATGAACTTGGCAGACGCCAGATGAGCCTGCCCGGCGGCATTATCAGCTTCGAAATCGCGGGTGGCCTGGAGGCTGGCAGACGCATGATCAATTCGGTAGAATTGTGCCTCCTCGCGGTCAGTCTCGGTGATACCGAAACCCTCATTCAGCACCCCGCGTCTATGACACATTCGCCTGTTGCGCCAGAGGAACGGCTTAAAGCAGGTATTACCGACGGGCTTATCCGTCTTTCTGTGGGTCTTGAAGATCCAGAAGATATTATTAACGACCTTGAACACGCCATCAGAAAGGCGACATTCTGACCATTACGGTCGGAGCTGGCCTGCGTCGGCTCCGGCTGTTGAGAATCAAGGCACAACGGCCTGGCTATACGCATCATCCTTCCCGGGGTGACGCGTATTTTGGGCAGGGGGCTCTATGCAGGACAACACATTACAATTAAGCAACAGTAAAGCGACCACCGCAGCGTTCTCAGGAAAACTACCGTTTACGAAATACGATTTTGGCTGGGTGCTGTTATGTATCGGCATGGCCATTGGCGCCGGAACGGTGCTGATGCCGGTACAGATTGGGCTAAAAGGAATTTGGGTCTTTATCACCGCGTTTATTATCGCCTACCCCGCAACCTATATCGTGCAGGATATTTACTTAAAGACGTTATCAGAAAGTGAAACCTGTAATGACTACACCGATATTATCAGTCATTACCTGGGGAAAAACTGGGGCGTCTTCCTCGGCGTGATCTACTTTTTGATGATTATCCACGGCATTTTTATCTACTCTTTATCCGTGGTTTTCGACAGCGCGTCGTACATTAAGACCTTCGGTCTGACCGATGCCGATCTCTCGCAGTCCATCCTCTATAAAGTGGCGATCTTCGCCGTACTGGTCGCTATCGCCTCCGGTGGAGAAAAGCTGCTGTTTAAAATCTCCGGCCCTATGGTGGTGGTGAAAGTAGGCATCATCCTGATCTTCGGTTTCGCGATGATTCCGCACTGGAACTTCAGCAATATTACGGCCTTCCCGCAGGCGTCGGTCTTCTTCCGCGATGTGCTGCTCACCGTCCCCTTCTGTTTTTTCTCGGCGGTGTTTATTCAGGTACTGAACCCAATGAACATTGCCTACCGCAAACGAGAAGCCGACAGAGTGCTGGCGACGCGCATGGCCATTCGTACCCACCGCATCAGCTATATCACGCTGATTGCCGTGATCCTGTTCTTCTCGTTTTCGTTTACCTTCTCCATCAGCCACGAAGAAGCCGTTTCCGCCTTTGAGCAGAATATCTCCGCGCTGGCATTGGCTGCGCAGGTCATTCCCGGACAGATCATTCATTTCACCTCAACGGTACTGAATATCTTTGCGGTTCTCACCGCCTTCTTCGGTATTTACCTGGGTTTTCATGAAGCGATTAAGGGCATCATTCTCAACGTGCTGAGCCGGGTTATCGACGTGGAGAAGATCAATCCGCTGGTACTGACGCTTGGCATCTGTACCTTTATCGTTATCACGCTGGTCATTTGGGTATCGTTCCGCGTCTCGGTGCTGGTGTTCTTCCAGTTGGGTAGCCCGCTGTACGGCATTGTGTCGTGCATCATCCCTTTTTTCCTGATCTATAAAGTCACGCAACTGGAAAAACTGCGCGGCCTGAAAACCTGGCTGATTCTGCTGTATGGGATTTTGCTGTGCCTGTCGCCGCTCCTGAAGCTGATTGAATAACGCGTTCCGTGCGCCGTCGATTCCTGGCGGCGCTTAACTTACCCCCTCCAGTTGGTAGCTGCGTATTTTATTCAGCACCGTCGTGTGCGAAACCCCCAACGCTTTCGCGATATGCCGGGAGGAGACATTCTCTTCCACCATCTGCTCAATCAGCTGCCGCTCAGCATGTTGCACCTGCTCTTTGAAGGGGCGGTCGGGATGCCCCGGCAACGCTTGTGACACCGTTGAAAGCCCCAAATCATCGCAGGTGATGACATCACTTTCTGACATCAGCATCAGACGGATAATGGTGTTCTCCAGTTCGCGAACGTTGCCCGGCCAGTGGTGGTGACGCAGTGACTCAAAACAGGCTTTGTCCAGTATCAGCCGCCGTTGAAACTCTTTGGCATATTTCTGTACAAAATGGCTAATCAGTAAAGTGATATCCGAAGGACGCTCGCGCAACGGCGGAATCGTGAGCGTCAGTACGTTAATGCGATACCAGAGATCGGCGCGCAGCAGTCGCTGTTCGACCATCTCTTCCAGGTTCGCGTTGGTGGCGACAATAATACGCGCGTTAACCGGGATCACCTGCGCCCCGCCGACGCGGCGGATGCCGCCGTCCTGAAGCACCCGCAGCAGCTTGGCCTGTAAATTCAGCGGCATTTCGCCAAATTCATCAAGAAACAGCGTTCCCTTATCCGCCATTTCAAACAACCCTTTTTTCCCTCTGCCGTCCGCACCGCTGAACGCCCCTTTTTCATAACCAAAAAGTTCGCTCTCCATCAATGCCTCAGGCAGCGTTGAGCAGTTGACGGGGATAAACGGATAAAAGCGCCGCTGCCCGGAATTATGAATGGCGCGCGCCAGTAGCTCTTTACCCGTGCCGGTCTCACCACGGATCAGGACGGTATATTTGCTGTCAGCGATTTTTAGCGCTTTTTCAATCAGCACCTGCATACTCTGGCTGCTACAGATAATGTCGGAGAAATAGCGCGGTCGCGTCAGTTCGGGCGTGGTCAGTTCAGAAAGATTCTCTGAGAGATAAGCGACATTAATAATGTCGGCATGTTGATTGAGGCAGGTCTGGACGCTGGAAATATCCTGCAAATGGCGGCACCAGGATTTAATCAGAATCCGACCCGGCGTGACCTTCATGGAGATAATATTAATATCGCGGCAGGAAAACTCCTTGAGGACATCCTCAACCATAGACAGACGATCGATTGTTTTAATATCCCAGCGTATCGTGACCACGTTGGCTCCAGATATTTCTGTGGCAATCAGAAATCTGCTTACATTCTAGTCGCTATGGGATAATGTTCTGCCGATGGACTCACATTGTGGAGCCAAAAATGGAATATAAAAAAACCGGAGCACAAGGCTCCGGTTATGAGGCAATAACCAACAGTTATTGCTGTCGGTTCTCATCCTGATCGACGGCGAAACAGGCCACCAGTTGACCGCCGTAATCTTTAAGCTGCGGCTGCAACTGGGTGCAGGGGCCAAAGCGACGACGGCAACGGGCGTTGAAGGCGCAGCCCGGCGGCGGATTCAGCGGGCTTGGCAGCTCGCCGGTCAGCTTGATGCGCTCGCGGCGGTCATCCGGGTTCAAACGCGGCGTCGCGGAGAGCAGCGCCTGCGTATACGGATGGCGCGGGTTGGTAAAGATCTGCTCCTTCGTCCCTTTCTCCACGCAGCGGCCGAGATACATCACCATCACCTCATCGGCAATGTGTTCGACCACCGACAGGTCGTGCGAGATAAAGACGTAAGACAGCCCCAGTTCCTGCTGCAAATCCATCATCAGGTTCAACACCTGCGCGCGCACGGAAACGTCCAGCGCGGAGACCGGTTCATCGGCGATCACCACGTCCGGGTCAAGCATCAGACCGCGGGCGATAGCAATACGTTGACGCTGGCCGCCGGAAAACATGTGCGGGTAGCGATCGTAATGCTCGGTTTTAAGGCCGACTTTCGCCATCATCGCCAGCGCTTTTTCACGACGCTGCTCTTTGCTGAGCGAGGTGTTGATCAGCAGTGGCTCTTCCAGAATCTGCCCCACTTTCTTACGCGGGTTCAGCGAACCATACGGGTTCTGGAACACAATCTGGATTTTCTGCCGACGCAGTTTTTGCGCCTGCGGATCGTGCCTGAGCAGATCCTGCCCCTGATAATACAGTTCTCCGCCGGTCGGCGTTTCAATCATCGTCAGCAGGCGGCCCAGCGTGGATTTCCCGCAGCCGGACTCGCCCACGACCGCCAGCGTTTTGCCGCGCTCAAGGGTGAACGATACGCCATCCAGCGCTTTTACCAGGCGCTCGGGCGCAAACAGCCCCTTCTTCACCGGGTAGTGTTTTTTCAAATCGATGGCCTGCAACAGCGGCTGTTGCAAGGTGGCCTCGTGCGTACTCATAGTGTGGGCCTCCCGGCATCATCGAGTGGATAGTGGCATTTGGACTGGCGGCCGTCGCCGAGCAGATTCAGATCCGGCTCTTCGCTACGGCATTTATCCGTGGCATACGGGCAGCGCGGGTTCAACAGACAGCCGTTCGGGCGGTCATATTTTCCCGGCACCACGCCCGGCAGCGACGCCAGGCGCGCTTTATCCTGCGCGAATTCCGGCAGTGCGCGCAGCAACGCCTGCGTATACGGATGACGCGGCGCGCGGAAGATATCGTGCGCCGCCCCTGTCTCTACCACCTGTCCGGCATACATTACGATGATTTTATGCGCGGCTTCCGCCACCAGCGCCAGATCGTGAGTAATCAGCACCAGCGCCATATTTTCTTTCTGCTGCAATTCCAGCAGCAGTTCGATGATTTGCGCCTGGATGGTCACGTCCAGCGCAGTGGTCGGTTCATCGGCAATCAGCAGTTTCGGACGACAGGCAATCGCCATGGCAATCATCACGCGCTGGCTCATCCCACCGGACAACTGGTGCGGGTAGACATCCAGACGCGACGCCGGATCGGGAATCCCCACCTGAGTCAGCAGGTCAATCGCCCGCTGCCGACGGGTTTTCCTGTTGCCGCCCTGATGCACCTTAATCGCTTCCATAATCTGGAAACCTACGGTGTAGCACGGGTTCAGGCTGGTCATCGGGTCCTGGAAGATCATCGCCACTTCCGCGCCCACCAGGTTGCGGCGCTCTTTCTCAGAGATGCGCTGCAAGTCCTGACCGTTGAATTCCAGTTTTTCCGCCATCACGCGGCCCGGGAAGTCAATCAGCCCCATAATCGCCAGCGAGCTAACCGATTTACCGGAGCCGGACTCGCCGACAATACCAACGACTTCGCCCTGATTTACGCTGTAGCTTACGCGGTCTACCGCGCGAAACGGCGTACCTTCGTCACCGAAGTGCACCGATAATTTATCTACGTTTAATAACGCCATCTCGAACCTCTTACTGCTTCAGTTTGGGATCGAGCGCGTCACGCAGACCGTCACCCATCAGGTTAAATGCCAGCACCGTCAGCAGGATCGCCAGACCCGGGAAGGTCACGACCCACCAGGCACTTTGTGCGAACTGCAACACGTCGGAGAGCATGGTGCCCCACTCCGGTGTCGGCGGCTGCGCACCCATGCCGAGGAAGCCCAGGGCGGCCATATCGAGAATGGCGTTAGAGAAACCGAGCGACGCCTGAACGATCAGCGGCGCAAGGCAGTTCGGGAAGATATTGACGAACATCTGGCGCATCGCGCCTGCGCCCGCCACGCGGGAAGCGGTAACGTAATCGCGGTTCACCTCCACCAGCACGGCGGCGCGGGTCAGACGCACGTAGTGCGGGAGCGCCACAAAGGTCAGCGCCAGCGCGGCGTTACCGATAGAGGGGCCAAAGATCGCCACCAGCACCAGCGCCAGCAGCAGGCTTGGCAGCGCCAGCATGATATCGACGACGCGCATGATGATGTTATCAACAATGCCGCCGAAGTAACCCGCGACCAGGCCGAGCACAATCCCCATCACCAGCGACAGCACCACCACCAGGCAGCCCACCAGCAGCGACAGACGTGCGCCATACATCAGGCGCGACAGCACATCGCGACCGACATCATCCGTTCCCAGCAGGTGCGCGATACTGCCGCCTTCCTGCCACGCAGGTGGCGCCAGCAGCACATCGCGGAACTGATCTGCCGGGTTATACGGCGCGATGACGTTCGCGAACACCGCAATCAGGATCATGATGACGACATACGCCAGACCGACAACCGCACCCTTGTTGCGTTTAAAATAGTGCCAGAACTCCTGCAACGGGGTCATCGGCACCGGTGCAGAGATAACTTTATTTTCAGTAACCTGTGACATGATGGCCCCTTACTTCTTATGACGAATACGCGGGTTCACCACGCCGTACAGCAGGTCGACCAGCAGGTTGACGAGAATAATCATCGTCGCTACCAGTAACACCCCGCCCTGTACGACCGGATAATCGCGTCGTTGCAGCGCATCAATCAGCCAACGGCCAAGGCCAGGCCACGAGAAGATGGTTTCGGTCAGGATCGCCCCTGCCAGCAGCGTCCCTACCTGCAAACCGATAACGGTCACGACCGGCAGCATCGCGTTACGCAGCGCGTGTACGATGATGACGCGCATCCTTGTGAGACCTTTGGCGCGCGCGGTACGGATATAATCTTCACCCAGCACTTCCAGCATGGAGGAGCGGGTCATACGCACGATAACCGCCAGCGGTATCGTACCGAGCACCATCGCAGGCAGGATCATGTGCGCGACAGCATCAATAAAGTTGCCCTCTTCGCCCCAGATAGCCGTGTCAATCAGCATAAAGCCGGTTAACGGATTGGAGTCATCAAGGAACACCATATCGCTGACGCGCCCGGAAACCGGCGTCAGGTTCCATTGCACCGATACCAGCATGATCAGCATCATGCCCCACCAGAAGATAGGCATAGAGTAACCGGTCAGCGCCAGGCCAACAGCGGTATGATCGAAAATGGAACCGCGCTTCACGGCGGCCAGCACGCCGACCGGAATCCCTACTGCGGTGGCGAAAATCATGGCGCAGACGCCAAGTTCCAGCGTCGCTTTAAAGCGAGGCACGAACTCGTCCCACACCGGCAAACGGCTTTTCAGCGAGATGCCCAAATCGCCATGCATCACCCCCCAGATGTAATGGAGGTACTGCTGCCACATCGGTTTATCCAGACCGAGTTCAGCCAGCAGTTGAGCATGACGCTCAGGAGAGATACCACGCTCACCTGCCATGATCATGACCGGATCGCCCGGGATCATATGGACGAAGGCAAAGGTGAGAAGGGTGATACCGATAAACGTGGGGATGACGAGTCCCAAACGTCGGAGGATGAACTGCAACATAACCCGGATTCTCTCTAATGACGCGCCGCCTGGTGACAGTGCGTCTGTATTGCTCACAAATCTTATCCCACGGCATACGCCGCCGTGGGGTAAAGCATTACGCCGGGTGGCGCTGCGCTTACCCGGCCTACGATCGTAGGTTCGTGCAAACGCAGCGCCGCCGGGCATGGGGTGCTCAGGCACCCCTGGCTTTTAATTATTCGACAGAGACGTTTTCAAAGTGGTGTTTGCCCAGAGGATCAACCACATAGCCTTTGACTTCTTTACGCACAGGTTCGTACACGGTGGAGTGAGCGATGATCAGCGCAGGCGCCTGGTCATGCATCACCACCTGAGCCTGTTTGTAGAGTTCAACACGCTTGTTGTGATCGTCAGTGGCGCGCGCCGGTTGAATCAAGTCTTCAAACGGCTTGTAGCACCAGCGAGAGTAGTTGGAACCGTCTTTCGCCGCAGCGCAGCTAAACAGGGTCGCGAAGAAGTTATCCGGGTCCCCGTTATCACCGGTCCAGCCCATCATCACCGCCTGATGTTCACCTGACTTCGCACGCTTGAGGTATTCACCCCACTCGTAGGTGACAATCTTGGCCTGTACGCCAATCTTCGCCCAGTCAGCCTGAATCATCTCAGCCATACGGCGAGCGTTCGGGTTGTACGGACGCTGTACCGGCATCGCCCACAGTTCAACGGTGAAGCCTTTATCCTGGCCCGCTTCTTTCAGCAGCGCTTTGGCTTTTTCTGGATCGTAGTTGTAGTCTTTAACGTCGTCGTTATAGCCCCACATGGTCGGCGGAATCAGGTTCTTGGCTTCAACGCCCGCGCCCTGATAAACCGCTTTAATGATCGCCTCTTTGTTCACCGCGTAGGTCAGCGCCTGACGGACTTTCACGTCATCAAACGGTTTCTTCTCGGTGTTGAAAGAGAGGTAGCCGACGTTCAGACCCGCCTGCTCCATCAGGTTGATGTTTTTGTCCTGCTTCATGCGCGCGATGTCCGCCGGGTTCGGGTACGGCATCACCTGGCACTCATTTTTCTGTAGCTTGGCGTAACGCACGGACGCGTCAGGCGTAATGGAGAACACCAGACGGTCGATCTGCGGCTTGGTGCCCCAGAAACCATCAAACGCTTTATACAGAATGCGGGAGTCTTTCTGGTACTGCAACAGCTGGAACGGCCCCGTACCGATTGGGTTCAGATCCACTTTCTCCGGCGTACCGGCTTTCAGCATGTTGTCAGCATATTCTTTAGAGAGGATGGAGGCGAAGTCCATCGCCAGGTCAGCGAGGAACGGCGCTTCTGGACGGGTCAGCACGAACTGAACGGTGCTATCGTCCACTTTCTTCACTTCACTTATCAGGTCTGGCAGACCCATCCCTTCGAAGTATTCATAGCTGCCGCCAGACACTTTGTGGTACGGGTTTTCGGCATTTTTCTGACGATCGAACGAGAACACCACGTCATCGGCGTTGAAATCGCGCGTCGGTTTAAAGTCTTTGCTGTCCTGCCACTTCACGCCCTGACGCAGGTGGAAGGTGTAGGTTTTGCCGTCTTCGCTGACATCCCACTTCTCAGCGAGGCCTGGAATAACTTCGGTTGTACCGATTTTAAATTCCACCAGACGGTTATAGATAGGTACTGAGCTGGCGTCATAGGTGGTGCCGGAGGTAAACAGCTGCGGGTTGAAGCCTTCTGGAGAACCTTCTGAACAATAAACCAGAGTTTTAGCCTGTACACTTGCTGCGACGGTCATGGCCACCAGGCTCAGACCAAGCTTCAGCATCCCTGACTTCTTCAAGGAAATACTCATTCTTCTGCTCCAAATGTGATGTTGTTGTTTTACCCTTTGCAGTGGGTTTGCACCGCCTGGCCTTTTTTGTTTTTTACCCGGCCGGGTCGGCGTTAAGAGGATGGGGATTCCGTTCACATAAGCGCCTGAGTTGCAGTGCGGATTCTCCATGAAATGCCCCTCATGCCCTACAATCTGTCAACAGAATGTGAAAACGTCAATACAGGCAACCATGATTTACAACAACGGTGAGAATTCACAAACAAAGATTAAAAAAACTTCAAACGACTATTTTCAGCAGGGAAATTTGTGCTACTCCGTTAACACCAGAATTAATCGCTTCATATTTCGCAACATTTGGTGATTAACGTTTGTGCAGATTGTGAAAAATTTCTGACGAAATGCTGCATATCTGAGCGATTAATATCACGAACGCTAAAACGCACAGCGGAAAATGCTGGGCTCAGCCATAAGTAACGCAAAAAAAAATTTAAGCAAAGATAAAAAAAGGCAATGGAATATGTCACAAAAACGTGAACAAACAGTGAGAAGTGATGCACATTTTTTGCCAATGGCGAAATCGCCCGTAGGCCGGATAAGGCGCCTGCGCCGCCATCCGGCGTTGCCGAAAGTGGGCGACCGATCCCGCCTGATGGCGCTGCGCTTATCAGGCCTACAATGCTGAATTCCAGGCAGCAAAAAGCCAGCCCGTAGGCTGGCTTTTCTGAATTGGTCGGTGATAGAGGATTCGAACCTCCGACCCCTTCGTCCCGAACGAAGTGCGCTACCAGGCTGCGCCAATCACCGAATGCGGGGCGCATCTTACTGCTCAGGTGCGCGCCCGTCAATCCCTTAGTTTGAAAATGCCATTCAATCGGCGAGAAAGTCAGCAGACCGCTTACTGCACCGCTGCATTCTGTTCAGCCGGAATATGGCACCAGTCGTTGTTTTCGTTAATTCCGCCATCTGGCGAGGTGTAGCCGAGACATCCCATCACCGTGTCATACAGCTCCACATGACGGCGCGGCGTTTTCATCGCCGCCGCCTGTTGCAGGCGCGCAAGCATCTGCGCATGCTGCGGGTTCTCCAGATACTTATCCGACATCCACACCAGCATTGGCACCCGGAACTGTTCTGGCGGCGCCATCTTGCGCGGCGTGCCGTGCAAATGCTCGCGCTCATTGATCGACTCGCCGTGATCGGCGGCGTAAAACACAATGGCTTTCTTATCGCGCAGCTGATCGAACACGCGGGTAATAAAGTGATCAACATAGCTCACCGAGTTATCGTAAGAGTTGATCATCTCCGCTTTTGTGCAACCATCGTCAACACCGACACACTCCGGCGTCCACTGCGCAAAGCTGCGGGGATACCGCTGCGTATAGTTATAATGCGACCCTTTGGTATGCATCACGATCAGGTGTTTCCCGTCAGGGGTTTGCGCTAACGAACGCTGCATTTCATCCACCAGCAACATATCATCAACCGTCTTACCCCGGTTGCGCGGCTCCGCGCCGATTTGCTCACGGTAGGCAATGTTATCCGCCATCGTATTGCTGTAGAACCACATTTCGCTCTGCATCGCATACAGATCGGCGCTAAACCCTAACTGCTTCAGCACCGCAAAAATGTTTTGCTCTTTCAGCGTACGCTGCGGATTCTCCGACGCGCCACCCTCGCGCACAAACATACAGCGCAGCGAAAGTTTGGTCGCGGTATCACACGACTCACCCCGGAACGCCGCGAGATTTTTTTCCTGCGCCAGCTTCGGCGTCGTGTTCCGCTCGTAGCCGAAGATGCCCATATGATCCCAACGCGTGGTTTCGCCGATGATAAACACAACATACGTGTCATCAATGCCTTCTGGCGCAACATAGGTAAACTTCTTCGCCGGGTTCATCAGCGAGTTATTATCCGACGACTCATCCACCTGCGCCCAGGCGTACAGCCCTAAAGCCGACAGCCAGTTCGACGGTAAATAAGAGTTCGCCACCACGCCGCCATAGCTCGGCAAATCGATACCCGTTGTTCGTTCAACACTCTTTTGCTGAACGTCGAGCAGGCGAATCGGCGCCCACACCATCACCCCAGCCAGAACCACCGCCGCCACGCTGCGAACGCGCTGGCCCGGCGTGCGTAACTGCCGCAGCAGGGTGTAACGACAGCGGTTACTCCAGATAAAGACCAGCGGCAGAATGCTCACCACCACCAGCCACAAAATGAAGTGCCAGCCGACGACCTCTTTCGATAAATCGATATCCGTGGTCATCACGGAGGCAATAATGCCGTAGCCGATCACCACGTTCAGGAGGGTCATGTAATAGCTGGCGCTCGCGGAGAACAGCACCACCAGCGTAGCCAGAACCCGCCAGACGCGGCGACCAAACAGGGAAAGCAGACGGAGTAAGAAGAACGTGGCGAGAACCGTGGCCCCAAGTTCAACCACTGCCGAGAGGCCTTTCCAGACGGTAAATTCCTGCGCATAGCTGCCGAACCGGCGGTAAAACACTGCGCAATTCATAAACAGGCCGATATAGAGCGCAAGCAAGAAGCTCAGCTTCTGCTGCGTCATCGATTTAATGTATTTCATGCAAGCAACCCCTGGAAATCGGGATAAAAACCACCCGCAAAAGGCCATTCCAGACCGGGCAGGTGGATAAATGCGGTAACAGCAGATGTCAGACAGTCTACACGCGCGGGTATGTAGACCACAGGGAAGCGTAAAAGTGTCGGAAGAATAAGCAAGCGGCCCGGATATTTACAAAAATATCCGGGCCGGGAAGTGGTTAAATGATGAATAAAATCAGGCGTGAGCCTCTTTAAAGACGCGGCGCTGAGGCTGGCGAATCGTGGTCGAGAGCGCCAGAGAGAGGATCAGCAGAGCGAAAATAACGCAGAAGGTGACGTAGAACCCACCGAACAGCGAGGCGATAATCGACCCGCAAATACTGCCAATCCCAAAGCCCAGGTAAATCACGCCGTAGTTTTTCGCCAGGTTATTCAGGCCGAAGAACTCGCTCACCAGCGACGGGAACACCGTGATCGTACCGCCGAAGTTAAAGGCGACGCAGGCAATCGCGGCAAAGAACGTCACATCATTCAGCGGCGCGAACAGTAACGCTGCCATCCCGACCAGCGAGACAACCTGACCGAGGGTAATCACGCGGATACGGGCGATTTTGTCAGACAGAATACCCAGCACCAGGCGGCCTGACAGGTTAGCGATGGAAATCACCGTGACCGCGTTGGCCGCCGAAGCAACATCCATATGCGCCAGCCCCTGAGCAATGTCTTTCGCCACACCGATGACATACAGACCGCTCATGCAGGCCGTCAGGAACATCACCGCCAGCATCCAGTACTGCGGTTTACGCATGGACTGCGCCAGGGTGAAGTCGTTTTCCACCACCCCGTTTACCGCTTTAACATCCTGATTCGGCGCGTCTTTCATCAGCGTTGAACCAAAGACAATCATCACCAGCACAATCGCGCCCCAGATCATAAATGTCTTTTCCAGACCGACCGTCGCCAGCAGTTGGCTGTCGATGAATTTGAAGCCGAGGCTACCGAGGCCATAAGAACCAATCGCGAAGGCGGAAATCAGCCCTTTACGTTCCGGGAACCATTTTACGCAGTTAGACAGCGTTAACAGGTATCCCGCCCCGTCCGCCAGGCCAACCAGCACCCCGGCGCTCAGCCACAGCATCATAAGGTTGTTGGAATGCGCTGTTAAAAAGAAGCCGATGCCCAGTAAAACACCTGATGCCATCGTGACGCGTTTTACGCCGAAACGTTCCTGTAATTTACCCGCCACGGAAGAGGAGATCGCCAGTCCCAGGCTCAACAAGCCAAATGAAAAGGCCACCTGGCTGACGGGCTCATCCAGTTTCGCAGAGAGCGCGCCATTAAACAGGCTCCAGGTGTAAACAGAACCTAACGCAAATTGTGTGATGATGGTGCCGATAAGCGTCAGCCAACGGGTACGCTGATAATCAGAAGTTTTCATGGCAGTCTTCCTGCATAAACAAAGGAGAAATTCACTGCTGACAACAATAACGAAGTGCTTTTTATGCAGGGGAAAAACGGCATGAAATGCCATCAGAACGGAATGAAATGCCTGGATTGCGGAATGAATGACGAGACAAAGACTGCGCAGCGTGATTTTTTTAAGGTCAGTTAGTACCTACTATCGCTGTACAGCTTGTTATTAAAGAGACTTAATTGTAAAAAACTTGTTTTTATTACGTGCGTATTCTCGTTAAAATCTGGCGCTAACGCCCAGGGTGTACAGGTAGTCGCTATTGCTTGCGCTGTTATCTGCCTGAGAGAGCGCCGCATACGCCGCGATATGCGGGTTCAGTAGCATATCCGCCCCCACCGTCACATCCAGCCAGTTGCCATTCTGATCCGCCGCCGTCATTCGACTCAGCCCCGACTGCGCTTTCCAGATGTTCTCGCCGTATTGCTGGTTATAGCTGATTTGCGCCCAGGGACGGATCTCGCCAAACTGCGAATTCACCCGCCAGCCCAACGTACTGACGCTGGCATGCCACAGAGGGTCGGTCAGCGCCTGCGCCGTCACGCTGTCGCCAAATTCATTAAACATCGAGGTGGTTGAGCCGTCGTAATGCAGGCTGGCGACCGGCCCGGTCGTCACGCGCCCGGCAAGCGGAAAATTCCAGCCCATGCTCATGCCGCTGGTCGCGTCCAGTGGCGTTTGATCGGCCAGACTCAGCACAGGGCCTGGCGCATTCTGGCTGGACCGAATCCGCTCCGCCAGAATATCGTTGTAACTTGGTTGGTGATCGCTGTCCCATGTATAGCGTTCTGTCGTATGACCCGATACGGCATCAGCGATATATTCTTGTTGCCAGGCATATGCTGTGTTAGTGAAAATTGCACAGACGATAACGCTCGCCAGGCAGTACCACACCTGGCGACCACTGCATTTTTTTATAATCATCAACGCGACTCCAGAGAAGAGCCGAATTCGGCGATATTATTGTCATTGTTTGGCGGTTCCAGGGCTTATTAGCCCTGTATTAAATATTGTCTTTTTAGCTGGCGCGTCAAGGCGGGCCGAATGAAATTTTTGCGGTAGTCAAAACAGCGAGGAAGAGTATGCAGCGTTGCGGATGGGTCAGTCAGGACCCACTATACATCGCCTATCACGACAAGGAGTGGGGCATTCCCGAAACCGACGGCAAAAAGCTGTTTGAGATGATCTGCCTTGAAGGCCAGCAGGCGGGGCTTTCCTGGATCACCGTGCTGAAGAAACGGGAAAACTATCGCGCAAACTTCCACCACTTTGATCCCGTTCGCGTCGCGGCGATGCAGGAAGACGACGTTGAGCGTCTGTTGCAGGATGCGGGCATTATTCGCCATCGGGGAAAAATTCAGGCCATCATCGGCAATGCCAGGGCGTATCTCGCGATGGAGCAAAATGGCGAACCGTTTGCTGAATTCGTCTGGTCTTTTGTCGAAAACCAGCCGCAGGTAACGCGCGCCGCCAGCCTGAGCGAGATCCCCACCTCAACCCCCGCGTCGGATGCGCTGGCAAAAGCGCTGAAAAAACGCGGCTTCAAGTTCGTCGGCACCACCATTTGCTACTCCTTTATGCAGGCGTGCGGGCTGGTCAACGACCATATCACGGGCTGTTTCTGCCATCCTGGAGGTCAGCATGATTCGCGAATCCCGGACTGACGATATGGCGTCAATTTTGACGCTCTGGATGGAAAGCACGATCTATGCCCACCCGTTTATCGAAGCGCGCTACTGGCGCGAAAGCGAAGCGATAGTGCGTGACGTGTACCTGCCCGCCGCGCAGACCTGGGTGTGGGAAGAAGCAGGTTCACTGAAAGGCTTTGCCAGCGTGATGGAAGCGCGCTTTTTGGGCGCGCTGTTTGTCACGCCAGACGCGATCCGCAGCGGGATTGGCAAGGCGCTGGTGCAGCATGTTCAGCAGCGCTTTACCGCGCTCAGCCTGGAGGTTTACCAGAAAAATCAGTCGGCGGTGAATTTCTACCATGCGCTGGGTTTTCGTATCGAAGACAGCGCATGGCAGGAAGATACACAGCATCCGACATGGATTATGGGCTGGCAGGCGGATTAAACGCCGTAAGCGTCAGCGAAGGGCCGGTATACTTTTCAATCCACGCCAGCGCGGTGTTGCCCGCACAGCCGTTCCCCAGTCGCGAGCTGGGGAGATCTTTGGTCAACACGTTTACCGCGCCATTTTTACAGATGCCGCCAGCCGACACCTCTAAATCCGGCCATGCCCCTTCATGAATGCAGATAACGCCGGGTCTAATGCCCTCCGTCACCACCGCGCCCGCCAGAATTTGTCCTCGGTGATTCCAGACCCGCACCGTGTCGCCGTCGGCAATGCCCCGCGTCTGCGCATCCTGCGGATGCAGAGTAATCGGTTCGCGCCCCGCCACCGCATACTGTTCACGAAGCTGGCTGTAGTTAAGCTGGCTGTGCAGACGATGCGCCGGATGGGCGGACAGCACCTGTAGCTGACCGGGTTCGGCATTGCCGTGCCATTCGTCTGGCTCCAGCCACATTGGGTGTCCTGGGCAGTCCGCATAGCCGTAGTCCGCAATTCGCCGGGAATAGATCTCTATCTTGCCGCTGTCCGTTTTCAGTGGATGCGCGTCGGGGTCGCGGCGGAAATCCGCAAAGCGGATAAACTGCGCGTTGGCCGCATTCTCCGGCATTTCAATCAGATCGTTGGCTTCCCAGAACTGTGCAAACGGCGGCAGCGTCACCTGCTGGCTGGCGCCGCGTTGCCCGGCGATGTTGTAGAAGGTTTCCAGCCACTCAAGCTCGCTTTTCCCTTCGGTGAAGCGCGCATGACCGCCCGTTTCCCAGCGCTCGCTCAGTTCGGCAAACACGTCAAAGTCATTACGGGCCTCATCACGCGGCGGCACAACCTGCTTCATCGGCACCAGATGCTGGTTGCTGTAGTCGCCGGTCATGGTTAAGTCGTTACGTTCATAAGAGGTCGTGGCAGGTAACACGATATCGGCATGTTTCGCCGCAGCGGTCCAGAAACATTCGGAGATCACCACCAGTTCCGGCTTTTGCCAGGCGCGAATCAGACGGTTGGTATCCTGATGATGCGTAAAGTTCGCGCCGCCAGCCCACCAGACGAAGCGGATATCCGGGAAATGGCGGTTCATACCGTTGTGCTGATAGGGCGCGCCGGGATTCTCCAGCGCCTCGACAATGCGCGCCACCGGAATTTTGTCTACCGCATCGGTGCCGCCTGGCAGACTGCCCTGCATTGAAGCCAGTACGGCGGCGCGGCGCGTCGGGTTTCCCCCGTTGGCGAAATGGTACGAGAGGCCAAAACCGCCGCCGGGCGTGCCAATTTGCCCTAACATAGCGGCAAGCGTTACCAGCATCCAGTGTTTTTGCTCGCCGAACTGCTGACGCTGCATTCCCCAGCCAGACATCAACATAGTGGTGTTTTTATGGAAGAGTTCCGCCAGTTCGTGAATTTTAGCAGCGGATACGCCGCAAATATCTGCGGCCCATTCCGCCGTTTTCGCCACGCCGTCGCTCACGCCCAGCAGATAGTCGGCGAATGTCTCGTAACCGGTCGTGCAGCGCGCCAGAAACGCGTCATCATGCCAGCCGTTTTTCACCAGCGTATGCGCAATCCCCAGCATCAGCGCCACGTCAGTCCCCATATGCGGGGCGATCCACTCCATCTTATCGCCAAAGAACGCCGCGCTTTCCGATCGCATTGGATCGATGCAGATCAGCCGTTTCCCGCTGTTGCGCAGCGCGGCAAAGTAAGCAATGCCCTGCTCATCCGACGCATTCCAGGCAATTTTTAGCGTATTCAACGGGTTGGCGCTCCATAGCACCACCACGTCACTGTGTTCCAGCACAACCGGCCAGCTGGTCTGCTGCTGGTAGACTTCGTTTCCGCCCACCACATACGGCATGATGGCCTGCGCCGCCCCCGTGGAGTAATCCCCCAGATGCCCGGTATACCCGCCCGCCAGCGCCATATAACGCTGCAACAGGGTGGAAGCTTTATGCAGCACGCCATTCGAACGCCAGCCATAAGAACCGGCAAAAATCGAGGACGGACCATATGTTTCACGAATACGTTTGTGCTGGGTATGGATCAGATCCAGCGCCTCATCCCAACTCACCCGCACAAATTCATCCTGACCGCGCACGCCCTGTGGCTTCTCTGGCGAGGCGAGAAATCCTTTACGCACCATCGGGAAACGCACCCGGGTAGGGCTGTGAACCTGGTCGCGCACGACGGTTTGCAGGGAATTGAGATGCGAAGTGGGCAGCGCCCCGCGAGACGCGAGAATCGTCTCGCCGTCAGTGTCGACCCGGACAGGTCCCCAGTGGGCGGCAGTTAATACCGAATAGTGCGATGGTGCGTTGATCAAAATGCGCTCCTGAATGCGATGCAGGTGTGACGGCTTATTTATTATGCCGCTCAATGTTACTTACAAATTTAAGAGTCTTCCCTGGAATTTTCTTCATGTTCGCACGTCATAATCAACCGCCACCGTCGCTGTGGCGAAAAAATAAAAAAGTCATTAAGGAACTAAGATGAAAAAACGTGTTTTGGTCATTGCTGCTATCGTGAGCGGCGCCCTGGCAGTATCTGGCTGCACAACAAACCCTTACACCGGCGAGCGCGAAGCGGGTAAATCCGGCATTGGCGCGGGCATTGGTTCTCTGGTCGGCGCAGGCGTCGGCGCACTCTCCTCTTCCAAGAAAGATCGCGGCAAAGGCGCGCTGATTGGCGCAGCGGCAGGCGCGGCGCTGGGCGGCGGCGCTGGCTATTACATGGACGTACAGGAAGCGAAACTGCGTGACAAAATGCAAGGAACGGGCGTGAGCGTGACGCGAAGTGGCGATAACATCATCCTGAATATGCCGAATAACGTCACCTTCGACAGCAGCAGCGCAACCCTGAAACCGGCAGGCGCCAACACGCTGACCGGCGTGGCGATGGTGCTGAAAGAGTACAACAAAACCGCCGTTAACGTAGTGGGCTACACCGACAGTACCGGCGGGCAGGATCTGAACATGCGTCTGTCGCAGCAGCGCGCGGACTCCGTGGCCAGCGCGCTGATCACCCAGGGCGTTGCCGCCAACCGCATCCGCACCAGCGGCATGGGCCCGGCGAACCCGATCGCCAGCAACAGCACCGCCGAAGGTAAAGCGCAAAACCGCCGCGTGGAAATCACCTTAAGTCCGTTGCAGTAATCGTTGTGCCGGGTGGCGACAGCGCCACCGGGCACATCGCCGGATGGCGGCTTCGCCTTATCCGGCCTACATTCTTATCCGGCATGAAGCGCTTGCCATCGTTGATTTTCGCGTTAAGGTGTTGTCACCAAATTCAGGGAAATCAGCGATGAGCAAATCAACACGGGCAACCATCAGCGATGTGGCGAAAGCCGCTAAAACCGGAAAAACCAGCATTTCACGCTATCTCAACGGCGAGAAGCATTTGCTGTCCGATGCCCTGCTGGCGCGCATTGAAAAAGCCATTGCCGAACTCGACTATCGCCCAAGCCTGATGGCCAGAGGCCTGAAACGCGGCCGTACCCGCCTGATTGGCCTGATCATCGCCGATATTACCAACCCCTATTCCGTTAACGTGTTGAGCGGCATTGAAGCCGCCTGCCGCGAGAAAGGGTTCACTCCACTGGTCTGTAACACCAACAATGAGGTGGATCAGGAACTGCACTATCTGGATCTGCTGCGTAGCTACCAGGTGGAAGGCATCGTGGTGAACGCCGTCGGGATGCGCGAGGAGGGGCTGAACCGCCTGCAACAGTCGGCGCTGCCGATGGTTCTGATTGACCGTAAAATCCCTGATTTCGCCTGCGATGTCGTGGGTCTGGATAACACCCAGGCGGCAACAACCGCCACCGAACATCTCATTGAGCAAGGGTTCGAGGCGATCCTGTTTCTCAGCGAACCGCTCGGTATGGTCAATACCCGCCGCGAGCGCCTGAACGCATTTCGTGCGACGCTGGCGCGTTATCCTGGCGTGGTGGCGGAAAACGCCGAGGTGCCGCTGGCGGAAAATACGCAACTGGATAACACCCTGCGCCATTTTCATCAACAGCACCGGGGGATGCGCAAAGCCGTGATCTCCGCTAACGGCGCGCTCACATTGCAGGTCGCCCGTTCGCTCAAACGCATTGGTCTTAACTGGGGCAGCGACATCGGCCTGCTCGGTTTTGACGAACTGGAATGGGCAGAGCTGGCAGGCGTCGGCATCACCACGCTGAAACAGCCGACCTGGCAAATTGGTTTTGCCGCTGTCGAGCAGGTTGTACGCCGCATTGAAGGGGGCAGCGACGCGATTCACGAGCAGGTTTTCTCCGGCGAGCTGATCGTTCGCGGCTCCACCGCCCGCTAATTTTCCTTCGTGATGGTGATCATAATTTCGACACACTGCACTTTTCTTTGGAACCGGTTCCATCTAGCGTAATAGCAAGAGCGATAGATTTGGAGTTCCCATGCAAAGAAAAATTATGGTGGTCACCGCCGCCTATGGCTACGACCAGGTGCGTGCCGCAGGCGGGCAAACCGCGATGCTGCCCATCATTGCCGGAGCGGGGGCGGATGGCGTCGAGATTCGCCGTGAAATGTTCACTGACGCCGAGCTTAACGCGCTCCCGCTGCTGGCGGCCGCCATTGACATTTTCGGCCTGCTGGCCTGCTATTCCGCGCCGGAACCGCTGTTCCTGGAGGATGGCAGCCTCAACCCCCACCTTCCCGACCTGTTACAGGAAGCCCGCACGCTGCAAGCGTGGTGGCTGAAAGTGTCGCTGGGTCATTTTGAACGCCAGGATCAGCTCGACACCCTGCGTGACTGGCTGGAGAGCAGCGGCATGGCGCTGGTGGTGGAAAATGATCAAACCGCCTGCGGGAAATTGCGCCCGATGCAACGCTTCAATGCCGCCTGTCAGGTACAGAACCTGCCCATCAGACTGACGTTTGATATGGGGAACTGGCTGTGGGTAGGCGACTCGCCGGAAGACGCCGCACGCTACCTGGCGCCCGCCGTCGGCTATATCCACGTTAAAGCCGCCACGCCCCATCACGACAGTTTCCGCGCCGTTGCGCCGGATGACGCCGACCCCCGCTGGCTGGCGCTGCTGAACGCGCTGCCTGTTGATGTACCGCGCGGTATTGAGTTCCCACTGGAAGGGCAAGATTTGACGGCGGTGACTCGTCGCTACGTCGATTTGTTACGTGAGGAGTAACGCATGAAAAATTCTCTGGATGTCATCACGATTGGTGAAGCGATGGCGATGTTCGTCGCCACGCAAACGGGCGATCTCGCGGACGTAGACGCGTTTATCAAACGCGTCGCCGGGGCCGAACTTAACGTAGCGACCGGCCTGGCGCGCCTGGGGTTAAACGTCGGCTGGGTAAGCCGCGTCGGTGATGACAGCTTTGGCCGTTTTGTCCTTAAGTCGCTTGAAAAAGAAGGGATTGATGCGCAGGGCGTCACGCTGGACGGACGTTACGCCACCGGCTTTCAGCTTAAATCTAAAGTCGAAAATGGAACCGATCCCATTGTGGAATATTTCCGTAAAGGTTCCGCTGCAAGCCACCTTTCCGTGGACGATTACCACGATGCGTACTTCTCCGGCGCGCGTCATCTGCACTTAAGCGGCGTTGCGGCGGCGCTTTCCGCCAGCTCTTATGAATTGCTGGCACATACCGCCCGCACCATGAAAGCACAGGGCAAAACGATTTCATTCGATCCGAATCTGCGCCCGGTGCTGTGGAAAAGCGAAGCCGAAATGGTGGAAAAACTTAACCGCCTCGCCTTCCAGGCTGACTGGGTGCTGCCCGGTCTGAAAGAGGGAATGATATTAACCGGACAGCAAACGCCTGAGGGCATTGCCGATTTTTATCTGCGCCACGGCGTGAAAGCGGTGGTGCTGAAAACCGGCGCGGATGGCGCCTGGTACAAAACCGCTGAGGGCGAGCAAGGCTGCGTCGCACCGGTGAAAGTGGACAACGTGGTCGATACGGTTGGTGCGGGCGATGGCTTTGCCGTGGGCGTGATCAGCGCCCTGCTGGAAGGCCGCACGCTGCATCAGGCAGTGACGCGAGGCAATAAAATTGGCGCGCTGGCGATTCAGGTTCAGGGCGACAGCGAAGGATTACCCACTCGTGAAGCGTTAGGCGAATAAACTTCACGCAATGATAACAGCCCCCTGTACCCTACATACAGCGGCGGCATAGTGACAGAGGCAGGCCTATGACAAGCTCAACAAATGCAGCAAAACGCTGGTGGTACATCATGCCTATCGTGTTCATCACGTACAGCCTGGGTACCTGGATCGCGCAAACTTCAGCTTCGCTTCCGCAGCGGGGATTAACGAAGACCTCGGCATCACGAAAGGGATCTCCTCCCTGCTGGGCGCCCTGTTCTTCCTCGGTTATTTCTTCTTCCAGATCCCAGGCGCGGTGTACGCCGAGCGTCGCAGCGTACGTAAACTAATTTTTATCTGCCTGATTTTATGGGGGGCATGCGCATCGCTGACCGGGATGGTGAGTAATATCCCAATGCTTGCCGCCATCCGCTTTATTCTCGGCGTCGTGGAAGCGGCCGTTATGCCCGCCATGCTGATTTACATCAGCAACTGGTTCACAAAGTCAGAGCGTTCGCGCGCCAATACGTTCCTGATTCTCGGCAACCCGGTGACGGTGCTGTGGATGTCTGTGGTTTCAGGCTACCTGATTCAGGCGCTCGGCTGGCGTGAAATGTTCATTATTGAAGGCTTCCCCGCCATCATCTGGGCGTTCTTCTGGTGGGTGCTGGTGAAAGACAAACCGTCACAAGCTGGCTGGCTGACGGAGTCAGAAAAAGCCGCGCTTCAGGCGCAGCTGGAAAAAGAGCAGCAGGGCATCAAAGCGGTACGCAATTACAGCGAGGCATTCCGCTCACGCAACGTCATCCTGCTGTGCATGCAGTATTTCACCTGGAGTATCGGGGTGTACGGGTTTGTTCTGTGGCTGCCGTCCATCATCCGTAGCGGCAGCGCGAATATGGGTATGGTGGAAGTCGGCTGGCTCTCTTCAGTGCCGTACCTGGCGGCGACAATCGCGATGATCGTTGTCTCCTGGGCATCCGATAAACTGCAAAACCGTAAACTGTTCGTCTGGCCACTGCTGTTGATTGCCGCCTTTGCCTTTATCGGCTCATGGGCCGTTGGCGCGAACAACTTCTGGCTCTCTTATACCCTGCTGGTTATCGCCGGTGCGGCGATGTATGCCCCTTATGGCCCGTTCTTCGCCATTATTCCTGAAATGCTGCCGCGTAACGTCGCGGGCGGCGCAATGGCGCTGATCAACAGTATGGGCGCGCTGGGCTCTTTCTTTGGTTCATGGTTCGTCGGCTATCTCAACGGCGCAACCGGCAGCCCGGCCGCCTCGTACATTTTTATGGGGGTGGCGCTTTTCGCCTCAGTATGGCTAACTTTAATTGTTAAGCCTGCTAACAATCAGCAATTACCGATTGGCGCACGCCACGCTTAAACCTTAACTCACGGAGATCCGCATGAAGCCGTCCATTATTCTCTACAAAGCGTTACCTGACGATTTACTGCATCGCCTGGAAGAGCATTTCACCGTCACGCAGGTGCCAAATCTTCGCCCGGAAACGGTAGAACAACACGCCCAGGCTTTCGCCAGCGCGGAAGGTTTGTTGGGCTCCAGCGAAACCGTCAATAGCGCACTGCTGGAGAAGATGCCAAAACTACGCGCAGCATCGACCGTCTCCGTGGGTTATGACAATTTTGATGTGGCTGCCCTCAACGCGCGCAGCGTATTGCTGATGCACACGCCGACCGTGCTGACGGAAACCGTTGCGGATACGGTAATGGCGCTGGTGCTGAGCACCGCCCGCCGCGTGGTGGAAGTGGCCGAACGCGTCAAAGTGGGGGAATGGACAAAAAGCATCGGGCCAGACTGGTTTGGCACTGATGTACACCACAAAACGCTGGGGATTGTCGGGATGGGGCGCATTGGTCTTGCGCTGGCGCAACGCGCTCACTTCGGCTTTAACATGCCGATTCTCTACAACGCCCGCCGCCATCATCCTGAGGCGGAAGAACGCTTCAACGCCCGGTACTGCGATCTGGACACCCTGTTACAGGCGGCGGATTTTGTCTGCCTGATCCTGCCGCTGACGGAAGAGACACATCACCTGTTTGGCGCGGCGCAGTTTGCCAAAATGAAGTCCTCCGCCATTTTCATTAACGCAGGGCGCGGCCCGGTCGTGGATGAAACCGCGCTGATTGCCGCCCTGCAAAGCGGTGAAATTCATGCGGCGGGTCTGGATGTGTTTGAACAAGAACCGCTGCCGGTCGATTCGCCGCTGCTGTCGCTGCCGAACGTTGTGGCGCTGCCGCACATCGGCTCCGCCACCCATGAGACGCGCTACAACATGGCCGCCTGCGCGGTGGATAACTTAATTGATGCGTTACAAGGCAAGGTGGAGAAGAACTGCGTGAACCCGCAGGTCGCAGGATAATAAATGGCCGGGCGGCGGCGTTGCCCTGCCCGGCCTACAACGTTGCTTAACCGTATGCCCGATCGACGCCAGCGCCATCGGGCATAAACAGCGTTACTGGATCGCGTTTACCGCAGTGGTCCAGGCCTGATTAAATGCCTGGTGCTGAGACGCCAGCGGCCCAATCAGCGTGTTGTACTGGCTGGCCTGCTGTGACGTCGGGAACTGAATGCCGTTCGCGACAAAGCTCACCTGCGTATCCTGCTGCGCCACAAAGTCGCCGACCTGCACCAGTTGCTGCGTGAAAATTTGCGCAGCCGGAATCAGCGGCTGTAACGCCTCCGAAGGCGCCGTCACCACTTTACTGTAAACCTGATCAAAGACCGGTTTCAGGTCGTCGGACTGTTTCAGCGCGCTGTGCGCGGCATCTGCCTGCAATTTCGCATTCTGCAACTGCTGACCCAGCACGCCCAGAGAACCATTTGCCTGACGCAGCGGCTCGCGCTGGGTGACATAGTCCTGAGGAACGCGGATCGCATTGACGCTATCCACAACCGGACGCAGACCGGAATCCATCGCCTGATTCACCTGCTGCGAATAGCCATACAGGATCGCATAATCAGACACGAACGGACCAAATTGTTTTTTCTGATCGGCGGTCAACGTCGGCAGACGCTCCCCGCTACGCATCGCAGTATTCTGCAGGAAATCAATAAACGCTTTACGCTGATCACCTTCTTTATCAAAACACCCGCTCAGGCTAACTACCATTAATAACGCCATAACAGGCGCAAACCAGCGAGAGCAGGACTTACCTGTCGCCATTTTAATACTCCTTTCACCCAAAAATGCGCACAACGATGCCGCGTGCCTGACGCTGACAAGGATAGTCCAGGACAGCCTTGCAAGATACCCTTTCTGCGTAATCTTGCCGTGGAATATTATACGAAGAAACGGCCAGCTTTTTTACGTGATAAAATTTTTGTTATCTTTACAATTGCGCGCCGTCGATCCGATATGTCGGCCTTTTTCAGATCCTTAGCCAACGCGCGATCCTGACCGGAATGCGCTGAAACGAATCCACTTCTTTGCCGCTTCCAACCGGCTTCACGTTTCCCGACTATTCTTAATGAGCTTCGATGAAATTCACGATCCCGCTGTGTGATTTATAGGAGTTCTCAATGGAATACAAAGATCCTATGTTTGAACTGCTGAGCAGTCTGGAACAAATTGTTTTTAAAGATGTATCGCAGACGATTATCCTGACAAACAAGCCCAACCCTTTTACAGAGTTTGAACAGTTACGAAGAGGAACCGGGCTAAAAACAGATGATTTTGCCCGGGCGATGGGCGTAACCGTTGCCACGGTGCAGGAATGGGAATCCAGACGGGTAAAACCGTCGAGTACCGAGTTAAATCTGATGCGCCTGATCCAGGCCAACCCAGGTTTAAGTAAGCAGTTGATGAAATAGATTATTGCCTGATTTTTTCGTTTAACGGTCCTGTTAAGGGGCCGTTTCCCGACAGACTTACCCGAAAGAAGTAAAATAAAAGTTGCATCCACAAGCGTTACATGAGTTAATGCGTCCAACGGTTTGACGTACAGACCATTAAAGCAGTTTAGTAAGGCAGTCCCCTTCAAGAGTTATCCGTTGATACCCCTCGTAGTGCGCATTTCCTTAACGCTTAAAAAATCTGTAAAGCACGCCATATCGCCGAAAGGCACACTTATTTTTTAAAAGGTAATACACTATGTCCGGTAAAATGACTGGTATCGTAAAATGGTTCAACGCTGATAAAGGCTTCGGCTTCATCACTCCTGACGATGGCTCCAAAGACGTGTTCGTACACTTCTCTGCTATCCAGAACGACGGTTACAAATCCCTGGATGAAGGTCAGAAAGTTTCCTTCACCATCGAAAGCGGCGCTAAAGGCCCGGCAGCTGGTAACGTAACCAGCCTGTAATCTTAGCTTTATAAGCTCAGAATTGAAGATCCCTGCCAATCGGCGGGGATTTTTTTTACCTTTTTCCCCATAAAAAAACCTGCCAGATGGCAGGTTTTTTTTATTGCGACGAACTTACTGCAACAGGGAAATATCCGCTACTTGCAGGAACAGCTCACGCAGTTTCGCCAGCATAGAGAGGCGGTTGATGCGCAGATCTTTGTCATCAACCATCACCATCACTTTTTCAAAGAACGTATCGACCGGTTCACGCAGTTCAGCCAGTTCGACTAACGCTTCCTGGTAACGACCTTCAGCAAACACGGGTTCAAGTTTGTCACGCAGAACCACAACTTGCAGAGCCAAAGCAATTTCCTCTGGTTCCTTCAACGTTGCCGCATTGACACGATCGTTCAGCACTTCGTCGGACTTCGCCAGAATGTTGGACACACGTTTGTTCGCCGCCGCCAGCGCGGAGGCTTCTTCCAGCGTGCGGAAGTGCGACACGGCCTTCATACGGGCATCGAAATCCGCCGGACGGGTCGGACGACGCGCCAGAACCGCCTGAATGGTGTCCACGGTGTAACCTTCATCCTGATACCAGGCGCGGAAACGACCGAGCATAAAGTCGATAACGTCATCAACCACATTCGCGTTGGTCAGCTTGTCGCCGTACAGACGCGCCGCTTCTTCGGTCAGCGTTTTCAGATCCAGATTCAGGTTCTTCTCAACGATGATACGCAGCACGCCCAGCGCGGCACGACGCAGCGCGAACGGGTCTTTATCGCCTTTCGGATGCTGACCGATACCGAAGATCCCCGCCAGCGTGTCCATCTTGTCGGCAATCGCCAGCGCGCAGGCAACCGGGTTAGACGGCAGGTCATCACCGGCAAAGCGCGGCTGATACTGCTCGTTCAGCGCGACAGCTACATCTTCCGCTTCGCCGTCATGGCGCGCGTAGTGCATCCCCATGACGCCCTGCGTGTCGGTGAACTCAAAGACCATGTTGGTCATCAGGTCACATTTCGACAGCAGGCCCGCACGGGTAGCGTGGTTGACATCCGCGCCAATTTGTTCAGCAATCCAGCCCGCCAGCGCCTGAATACGGTCGGTCTTGTCGCGCAGCGTACCCAACTGTTGCTGGAACAGCACGGTTTGCAGACGCGGCAGGTTATCTTCCAGACGTTTTTTACGGTCGGTATTGAAGAAGAACTCGGCATCTGCCAGACGCGGACGCACCACCTTCTCGTTACCGGAGATGATTTGCTGCGGATCTTTAGATTCGATGTTCGCCACGAAGATAAAGTTCGGCAGCAGTTTGCCGTCTGCGGCGTAAACCGGGAAGTATTTCTGGTCGCCCTTCATGGTGTAAACCAGCGCTTCAGACGGCACCGCGAGGAATTTCTCTTCGAATTTCGCCGTCAGCACCACCGGCCATTCCACCAGCGAAGTGACCTCTTCCAGCAGGCTCTCGCTCAGGTCAGCGTTACCGCCAATCTGACGCGCCGCTTCTTCTGCATCGGCTTTGATTTTCGCTTTACGCGCTTCGTAATCAGCAACAACTTTACCGCGCTCCAGCAGGATTTGCGGATACTGGTCAGCAGTGTCGATGGTGATTTCCGGCTCGCCCATAAAACGATGGCCGCGAATGACGCGATCGGACTGGATACCCAGAATCGTTGCCGGAATGAGCTTGTCGCCCAGCAGCAGCGTTACGGTGTGTACCGGACGCACGAAGTGAACGTCAGACGCGCCCCAGCGCATCAGTTTCGGAATCGGCAGTTTCGCCAGAGAGGTGGCAATCATGTTCGGCAGCAGCGCTTCTGCGCTTTCGCCTTTCACATGCGCGCGATACAGCAGCCATTCGCCTTTGTCAGTGGTCAGACGTTCAGCCTGGTCCACGGTAATGCCGCAACCACGCGCCCAGCCTTCCGCCGCTTTGCTCGGTTTGCCTTCCGCGTCAAACGCCTGGGCAATCGCCGGGCCGCGTTTTTCAACTTCGCGATCGGGTTGAGAAGCAGCAAGATTCGCCACTTTCAGCGCCAGACGGCGCGGTGCGGCGAACCACTCTACGTTGCCGTGTGCGAGGCCAGCGTTATCCAGCTCCGCAGTAACGTTCGCAGCAAAGGACTCCGCCAGGCTGCGCAGGGCTTTTGGTGGCAGCTCTTCAGTGCCGATTTCCACCAGAAAAGTTTTCTCAGACATGGCCGCCTCTTATTTGTCTTTGTTGCACATCGGGAAGCCAAGGGCTTCACGGGAAGCGTAGTAAGCTTCTGCCACTGCTTTGGTCAGGGTGCGAATGCGCAGGATGTAGCGCTGACGCTCGGTAACGGAGATGGCTTTACGCGCATCCAGCAGGTTAAAGCTATGGGCGGCTTTCAGAATACGCTCGTAAGCAGGCAGCGGCAGCGGGTTTTCCAGCGCCAGCAGTTGCTGTGCTTCTTTCTCATACTGTTCGAAACAGGTGAACAGGAAATCCACATCGGCGTATTCGAAGTTGTAGGTGGATTGCTCCACTTCGTTCTGATGGAACACGTCGCCATAGGTGGTTTTACCCAGCGGGCCGTCGCTCCAGACCAGGTCGTAAACGCTGTCTACGCCCTGAATGTACATAGCCAGACGTTCCAGGCCGTAGGTGATCTCACCGGTAACCGGCTTACACTCCAGACCGCCAACCTGCTGGAAGTAGGTGAACTGAGTCACTTCCATGCCGTTCAGCCACACTTCCCAACCCAGACCCCAGGCGCCCAGCGTCGGGTTTTCCCAGTTATCTTCCACGAAACGGATATCGTGGATAGTCGGGTCCATCCCCAGCTCTTTCAGAGAACCGAGATACAGCTCCTGGATGTTATCCGGCGATGGCTTAATCACCACCTGGAACTGATAGTAGTGCTGTAAACGGTTCGGGTTTTCGCCATAGCGACCATCGGTCGGACGACGAGAAGGCTGCACATAGGCAGCCGCCATCGGCTCTGGCCCCAGCGCGCGCAGACAGGTCATTGGGTGAGAAGTCCCCGCGCCGACTTCCATGTCCAATGGTTGAACAATGGTGCAGCCCTGGCGAGCCCAGTAATCCTGTAAGGTCAGGATCAAGCCCTGGAAGGTCCTGGTATCAAACTTTTGCATATTATTTCGTGCTGGATACGTGTGGATTTAAAGGAAGGGATCAGTATACCCGCTGACCGCAAGATATACAGTACGAAACGGGAAAAAGGGGGAACTTAGCGCATGGAAAGATGTAAAAACTGCCCTTCTGCGTCAAAAGAGCAAACAAAACTCTCTTTGCGGAAAGTATTGCCGCGCATCTCATAGCTACCCTGGTATTGCTCAAAACCGGTCACATCAATTTTCTGCGTGCCGGTGTTATAACGCCGCGCCGCCTGCGCTTTGCACAATGCTTCCATATCCAGTGAGCGTTCCGGGTTCACGTTGACCTTCTGCGCCTTCTGAACCGGCTGCGCCGTCGTCGCGCATCCCACCAGCAGGAGGGTTAACAGCGCCGGAAAAACAGACTTCATCATCATTTTTATTACCGCCTTATTTGCCGGTCGCTCTTATTATTATTAAGGTTAGGGTTTAGCCCAAAAGACAGGCGCATTTTGCGAATCTCGCTGAGCCATCACAAGCTTTAGCGTAAAAACTCAGAATATTCCAGTGAGATACCGCGCCAATAAACAAGTCAGACCCTATTTAAAACGGAAGCAGAGGAACTGATGCAACCCAAAATATACTGGATTGATAATTTGCGAGGGATCGCCTGTTTAATGGTCGTGATGATCCACGCCACCACCTGGTACGTCACCAATGCGCAAAGCATCAATCCGTTTAGCTGGGATTTTGCCAATGTCTTGAACTCCGCCTCACGCGTCAGCGTACCGCTGTTTTTTATGATCTCGGGCTATCTCTTTTTTGGCGAACGTAGCGCCCAGCCGCGACATTTCCTGCGCATTGCGCTCTGCCTGCTGTTCTATAGCGCCGTCGCGCTGGTATATATCACCCTTTTTACGTCGATTAACGCAGAGCTATCGCTGAAAAACCTGCTGCAAAAACCGGTGTTCTACCACCTGTGGTTTTTCTTCGCGATCGCGGTGATCTACCTGGTATCGCCGTTAATACAGGTTAAAAACATCAGCGGCAAAATGCTGTTGGTGCTGATGATCGTCATTGGCGTTGTCGCCAACCCCAATACCGTGTCGCAAAAAATCGGCGGATTTGAGTGGCTCCCCGTTAACCTGTATATCACTGGCGACACGTTTTACTACATCCTCTATGGCATGCTGGGCCGGGCGATTGGCATGATGGAGACACAAAAACGTTCGCTGACCTGGATAAGCGCCGCGCTTTTCATTACGGCGGTATTGATTATTTCGCGCGGAACGTTACATGAACTCAACTGGCGCGGAAATTTTGCCGATACCTGGTACGTCTATTGCGGCCCGATGGTGTTTATTTGCGCCGCGTCGCTGCTCACGCTGGTCAAAAATACCCTGAATACGCGCACGGTTCCCGGGCTGGCGCTGATTTCCCGCCACTCACTCGGTATTTACGGGTTTCACGCGCTGATAATCCATGCGCTACGGACGAATGGCGTGGAGTTTAAACGCTGGCCGCCGCTGGATATCGTATGGATTTTTACCCTCACCCTGGCCGGAAGTTTGCTGCTGTCGATATTGCTACAGAAGGCTGATACGCGCAGGCTGGTCAGTTGACCGGCCCTTATTCGTCATCAGAATACGTGGCGTACATATCCGTACCCAACAGACTCACGCCCAGCCCCAGAAGGCACATCACTTTGACGGCGACCGGTAAATCAATATTCCATAGACCGACAAAAAGCATACCTGCGGCGAGAAGTAACAGATATTTGCACCGGGTGAGCAGACGCTCATTTCCCGTCGGCTCCTGGCGTATTAACAGGGGAAAACCACTCATCACCATTATCGCAAAAAAATAGCCCTTATCGCTCAACGAGTGGCAAGCAGGCCACAGCCCTGTCAGATAGACCAGCGCACCGCCCGCCAGCATGATTAAACCGACCAGACGCTTCCTGCGCGCAACCTTATCGTCCATATCACTCTCCTTATGCTTTGCCGATTCACATTAAGACAAGAAATAAGAATGGAAAAGACGATAACCGGACAATAACGTGAAAATCAGAAAACACACATATTGATTTCGATATATATCGAGGCAATCAATATGAAATAAGAATTCCTTCCGGCCACTGCCGGAAGGAATAGCGGATTAAGACATGAGCGATAATAACTGCTGATAAATGCGGCGGAACGTTTCGCGACGTTCAAGGTAACGCGCATGGCGTTCAGCATCAGGGAAATGCGCTTGCTCCAGCGGAAGCTGCGGTAATAAATCAGATAATGGTTGCTCTTTATTCATCGCAATTTGCGCCAGACGCGCGGCACCCAATGCCGGGCCTACATCTCCGCCGGTACGGTAATCAAGCTGTAGCCCGCTGATATCCGCCAGCATTTGTCGCCAGTATTCACTGCGCGCCCCGCCGCCGATCAGCGTCACGCTGCCGGGTTTCACGCCACAGGCATGCACAACATCCATGCCATCCGCCAGCGCATAACCGACGCCTTCCAGCACCGCCCGCGCCAGCTCTGCGGGGCCATGCTGATGCGTAAGGCCAAAGAATACGCCCTTCGCCTGCGGATTATTATGCGGCGTGCGTTCGCCGGAAAGATAAGGCAGGAACCAGACGGCATCCGCGTTATCATCCGCCTGGCGTGCCGCGTCAATCAGCGCGGGAACAGACGCCTGACCGGTTAATTTCGCCGCCCAGTCCAGGCAGGATGCCGCGCTCAGCATGACGGACATCAAATGCCAGCGTTTGGGCAGCGCGTGGCAAAAACTGTGTACCGCACTTTCTGGTTTACTGAGAAAACCGTCGCTCACCGCAAAATAGACGCCTGATGTTCCCAGCGACAGCATGGCCTGACCCGCATTGATCATCCCCACGCCCACCGCGCCCGCCGCGTTATCTCCGCCCCCTGCAACAACAGGCACCGCAGGCATCCCCCAGGAGTGCGCCACCTCAGGCAACACCGTACCGGTGATGTCGCTGCCTTCGTACAGAGCGGGCATGTGCTCACGGGTTAGCTGACAAGCGTTGAGCATGGTGTCGCTCCAGTCACGCGCTGCGACATCCAGCCACATCGTTCCCGCCGCGTCCGACATATCGCTGGCAAAATCCCCCGTCATACGCAGACGCAGGTAATCTTTAGGTAGCAGCACCTTTGCAACCTGGCGGAAGATATCCGGCTCATGGCGCTGAACCCACAGCAGTTTTGGCGCGGTAAAGCCGGGCATCATCAGATTGCCGGTAATGGCACGAGACTGCGGAACCTGCTGCTCAAGCAGCGCGCACTCTTCACCACAGCGTCCGTCATTCCATAAAATCGCCGGGCGTAGCACCTTCTGGTGTTTATCAAGCAACGTGGCGCCGTGCATCTGCCCGGCAATCCCCAGCGCCTTTACATCACGCAATGAATGCTCTCGCCCCAGCGCTTTTACGGCGCGATCCGTCGCCAGCCACCACTGTTCGGGATCCTGCTCCGACCATAATGGATGCGGGCGAGAGACGGACAGTTTCTCCGTCTGCGAGGCCAGCACGTCTCCCTGCTCATTCAGCAGGATGGCTTTCACACCGGACGTGCCCAGATCTATCCCGATATACATCGTGACCACTCCTTTATCGATGCGCCGCGTTGGCTAAACGCGGCGCAATGGCGATTACTTGTCGAACAGATAATGATTCACCAGATTTTCCAGCAGTTCCTGATGGCCGCTTTGATGCACCGGCGCCAGATTACGCTGTTCAGCATAGTGCGCGACGTCGCTCAGGGATAACTGGCCTTTCAAAATTTGCTGGCCCAGTTCGCTATTCCAGCCGGAATAACGTTTCGCCACGCGTTTATCCAGTTCGCCATCTTCAATCATGCGCGCTGCCACTTTTAATGACAGCGCCATCGTGTCCATCGCGCCAATATGACCATAGAACAGATCGTATTTGTCGGTGCTCTGGCGACGAACCTTCGCGTCAAAGTTCAGCCCGCCGGTCGTGAAACCGCCCGCTTTCAGGATTTCATACATCACCAGCGCGTTCTCTTCGACGCTTACCGGGAACTGGTCGGTATCCCAGCCCAGCTGCGCATCGCCACGGTTGGCATCCACAGAACCAAAAATGCCCAGCGCAATGGCGGACGCAATCTCATGATGGAAAGAGTGGCCCGCCAGCGTAGCGTGGTTGGCTTCAATGTTCACCTTGATCTCTTTTTCCAGGCCGAACTGCTTGAGGAAGCCGTAAACCGTTGCCACATCGTAGTCATACTGGTGTTTTGTCGGCTCCTGCGGTTTTGGCTCGATCAGCAGCGTGCCCTGGAAACCTGTTTTATGTTTATGTTCCACCACCATCTGCATAAAGCGGCCAATCTGCTCGCGTTCCTGGCGCAGATCGGTATTCAGCAGGGTTTCATACCCTTCACGGCCCCCCCACAGAACGTAGTTTTCGCCACCCAGTTTGTGCGTGGCGTTCATCGCGTTCACCACCTGCGTCGCCGCCCAACTGAAGACTTCCGGGTCCGGGTTCGTCGCCGCCCCGGCGCCGTAACGCGGGTTGGTAAAGCAGTTCGCGGTGCCCCATAACAGCTTCACGCCGCTCTGTTCTTGCTTCGACTCCAGCACATCGACCATTTGCGCAAAGTTGTTTTTATACTCTTTCAGCGAGGCGCCTTCCGGCGAAACATCCACATCGTGGAAGCAGTAGTAAGGCACGTTCAGCTTATGGAAAAATTCAAACGCCACATCCGCCTTGCGCTTCGCCAGCTCCAGCGCATCGCCGGGCTGTTGCCACGGACGGTTGAACGCGCCTACGCCAAACATATCCGCGCCGTTCCAGCAGAAGGTATGCCAGTAGCAGGCCGCAAAACGCAGATGATCTTCCATGCGTTTACCCAGTACGATTTCATCTGGATTATAATGGCGGAAAGCTAACGGATTAGTGCTTTTAGGGCCTTCATAACGAACACGATCGAGTTGGTCAAAATAAGCCTGCATAATGAACTCCATAATCAGGTAATACGGCGAGGGATGGGTAATGGCGTAATATTGGTTACTCGATTCACATTGCTCAATTATGTTATTTCACTCTGCTATTTAGATAATTCGTAAGTGTGCGCCGCCTCGCAAAATAAAAGTAACCGTCTGCAAAAAATGGTTATTCATCAACAACGAAATGTAACGGGCGTAATGCGTCATTAAAAGTACGATCTCGGTCATAATTCCCGAAATAAACCAAAAATCGTAACTGCAAGATAAAAATCTATAATTGCCTTCCGCGTATTAACTGCTAAAAATCTGCTACGTCTCACGCTGTGATTGTTACTTTTACCGCTGTTCCCTCTAACAAAAGGCATCACGATTATGAAGATAAAAAACATCTTACTCACCGTCTGCACTTCACTCCTGCTCACCAGCATAACGGGACATGCCAAAGAAGTTAAAATTGGTATGGCTATCGATGACTTACGTCTGGAACGCTGGCAAAAAGATCGCGATATTTTCGTGAGCAAGGCCGAATCCCTCGGCGCAAAAGTATTTGTACAATCTGCCAATGGTAATGAAGAAACCCAAATGTCGCAGATTGAAAACATGATCAACCGTGGCGTTGATGTTCTGGTCATTATTCCTTATAACGGGCAAGTATTAAGCAATGTCGTAAAAGAAGCGAAACAAGAAGGAATAAAAGTATTAGCGTACGACCGTATGATAAATGATGCCGACATCGATTTTTATATTTCTTTTGATAACGAAAAAGTCGGCGAATTACAGGCTCAGGCGTTGGTCGATAAAGTGCCTGAAGGGAATTATTTCCTGATGGGCGGCTCGCCGGTAGATAATAATGCAAAATTGTTCCGCGCCGGGCAAATGAAAGTATTAAAACCTTATATCGACTCAGGAAAAATTAACGTCGTCGGCGATCAATGGGTGGACGGATGGTTGCCTGAAAATGCGCTGAAAATTATGGAAAATGCGCTGACCGCAAACAATAACAAAATTGACGCGGTTGTCGCTTCCAATGACGCAACCGCAGGCGGTGCGATTCAGGCGCTCAGCGCTCAGGGATTATCGGGAAAAGTCGCTATTTCCGGTCAGGATGCCGACCTTGCGGGCATTAAACGTATTGTCGCAGGCACGCAGACCATGACGGTTTATAAACCCATCACGCTACTGGCGAATACCGCCGCCGAGATCGCCGTCGAGCTGGGTAACGGGCAACAACCTAAGGCCGACGCCACGCTGAATAACGGTCTGAAAGATGTCCCTTCCCGTCTGCTTACTCCAATTGATGTTAATAAAACCAATATTGACGAAACCGTGATTAAAGACGGGTTCCACAAAAAGAGTGATCTGTAAACGTTGCGCCCTCTACAACAGCGGAGGGCGTCAAACCCTCCATGCCGGGTTCTCGCATTGGCTTATGTGGAGTAGTTATGCCCTATCTACTTGAAATGAAAAACATTACCAAGACCTTCGGCGCAGTGAAGGCAGTTGATAACGTCAGCCTCAGGCTTAATGCCGGGGAAATCGTTTCATTGTGCGGTGAAAATGGTTCGGGTAAATCAACGTTAATGAAAGTGCTGTGCGGTATTTACCCTCATGGCTCTTATGAAGGTGAAATTCTGTTTGCGGGAGAAACACTGCAAGCCAGCCATATTCGTGATACCGAACGTAAGGGCATTGCTATTATTCACCAGGAGTTAGCGCTGGTTAAACACTTAACCGTGCTGGAAAATATCTTCCTGGGCAGCGAAATCACCCGTAACGGCATTCTTGATTACGACATGATGACGCTACGCTGCCAGAAGCTGTTAGATCAGGTCAGCTTGTCTATCTCACCGGATACCCGCGTGGGCGACCTGGGCCTGGGGCAACAACAGCTGGTAGAAATTGCCAAAGCGCTTAATAAACAAGTTCGGCTGCTGATTCTTGATGAGCCGACGGCCTCCCTCACGGAACAAGAAACCACCGTGCTGCTGGAAATTATTCGCGATCTGCAACAGCATGATATTGCGTGTATTTATATCTCACACAAGCTCAATGAAGTTAAAGCTATCTCGGACACAATCTGCGTGATCCGCGACGGCCAACATATTGGCACCCGCGCAGCCGCCGGAATGGAAGAAGACGATATCATCACCATGATGGTCGGTCGCGAGCTGACGGCGCTCTATCCTAATGAACCGCATGCCACCGGGGAGGAGATTTTGCGCGTTGAGCGCCTTACCGCCTGGCATCCCGTCAACCGTCACATCAAACGCGTCAATGATGTCTCCTTTTCGCTGAAACGGGGCGAGATTCTCGGCATTGCAGGGCTGGTCGGCGCGGGCCGCACGGAGTTAGTGCAATGCCTGTTCGGCGTCTGGCCCGGGCGCTGGGAAGGAAAGGTCATGATCGATAATCAGGCCGTGGATATTCGTCATTGCCAGCAAGCGATCGCTCATGGCATTGCAATGGTGCCTGAAGACAGGAAACGCGACGGCATTGTGCCGGTTATGGCCGTCGGGAAAAATATCACACTGGCGGCGCTCGATCGGTTCACCGGGAAGATAAGCCATCTTGACGATGCCGCAGAGCAAAAATGCATTCTGGAATCGCTGCAACGCCTGAAAGTGAAAACATCCTCGCCTGATTTAGCGATTGGGCGCCTTAGCGGCGGGAACCAACAAAAGGCCATACTGGCGCGCTGTCTCCTGCTGAACCCGCGTATTCTCATCCTCGATGAACCCACCCGAGGAATCGATATCGGCGCGAAATATGAAATCTACAAACTCATTAACCAGCTTGTTCAGCAAGGTATTGCTGTCATCGTCATCTCGTCGGAACTCCCCGAGGTTCTTGGATTAAGCGATCGCATCCTGGTGATGCACGAAGGAAAACTGAAAGCCAACCTGGTGAATCATAACCTGACTCAAGAACAGGTGATGGAAGCCGCATTGAGGAGCGAATATCATGTCGAAAAACAATCCGTCTGAAGTGAAACTCTCAGCCCCTCTGACGGGCGGTTTTCCTGGGTTAAAATCACTGAACCTACAGGTGTTCGTCATGATCGCGGCGATTATTGTGATCATGCTGTTCTTTACCTGGACCACGGAAGGCGCATACCTGAGCGCGCGCAACGTCTCCAACCTGCTTCGTCAGACGGCGATCACCGGTATTCTGGCCGTGGGGATGGTTTTCGTGATTATCTCTGCGGAAATCGACCTCTCCGTTGGCTCAATGATGGGGCTATTAGGCGGCGTCGCGGCAATCTGCGACGTCTGGCTGGGCTGGCCATTGCCGCTTACGATTGTTGTCACGCTGGCGCTGGGTTTACTGCTCGGCGCCTGGAACGGGTGGTGGGTCGCCTACCGGAAAGTCCCTTCGTTTATCGTCACCCTGGCCGGGATGCTGGCTTTCCGTGGCATTCTCATTGGCATCACGAATGGTACGACCGTCTCGCCCACCAGCTCGGCGATGTCGCAGATTGGTCAGAGCTACTTATCCAACGGTCTGGGCTTCACAATAGGCGCCATCAGCTTAATGGCGTTTATCGGCTGGCAATGGCGCGGGCGTATGCGTCGGCAGGCTCTGGCGCTTAGCACCCCGGCTTCTACTGCGGTAGTCGGTCGCCAGGCGCTAACCGCCGTCATTGTCCTGGGCGCAATCTGGCTGCTGAACGATTATCGCGGCGTTCCAACGCCCGTACTGCTGCTGGTATTCCTGCTGCTTGGCGGTATGTTTATGGCGACGCGAACGGCGTTTGGCCGGAGAATTTATGCGATTGGCGGCAATCTGGAAGCCGCTCGTCTCTCCGGCATTAACGTTGAGCGAACCAAACTGGCAGTCTTCGCCATCAACGGCCTGATGGTGGCGATTGCAGGGCTGATACTCAGTTCGCGCCTCGGCGCCGGATCGCCTTCCGCCGGGAACATTGCCGAGCTGGACGCGATTGCCGCCTGCGTGATCGGCGGAACCAGCCTGGCGGGTGGCGTGGGTAGCGTCGCGGGCGCCGTCATGGGGGCGTTTATTATGGCCTCTCTTGATAACGGAATGAGTATGATGGACGTGCCCACATTCTGGCAGTACATCGTGAAAGGTGCGATCTTGTTACTGGCAGTATGGATGGACTCAGCAACTAAACGTCGTTCCTGAATTCCAGAAAAGGGGTCATGCTCAATGCCGGTCAACACGTACCGGCATTGTCCTTTATGACTGATTCAGCAGGGAAAGAACTATGTTTGAGAAACGCCACCGTATCACACTGTTATTTAATGCAAATAAAGCCTACGACCGTCAGGTAGTGGAAGGCGTGGGTGAATATTTACAAGCATCGCAATCGGAATGGGATATCTTCATTGAAGAAGACTTCCGCGCGCGAATTGATAACATCAAAGAGTGGTTGGGCGATGGCGTCATTGCCGACTACGATGACGATGACATTGCTCAGGCGCTTGCCGATGTGGATGTGCCCATTATCGGCGTCGGCGGTTCTTACCACCTTGCTGCACACTATCCATCCGTCCATTATATCGCCACCGATAACTACGCTCTGGTGGAAAGCGCCTTTCTGCACCTGAAAGAAAAAGGGATCAATCGCTTCGCCTTTTATGGCCTGCCCGCCTCCAGCGGCAAGCGCTGGGCGGCCGAGCGTGAATACGCGTTCTGCCAACTGGTTGCACAAGAAAAATACCGTGGCGTGGTCTATCAGGGGCTGGAAACCGCACCGGAAAACTGGCAGCACGCGCAAAACCGGCTGGCGGACTGGCTGCAAACCCTGCCGCCGCAAACCGGGATTATCGCCGTTACCGACGCCCGGGCAAGACATGTGCTGCAAGTTTGCGAGCATCTGCATATCCCGGTTCCCGAAAAGCTGTGCGTCATCGGTATTGATAACGAAGAACTGACCCGTTATCTGTCGCGGGTCGCGCTGTCATCGGTCGCTCAGGGAGCCAGGCAGATGGGCTATCAGGCGGCAAAACTGCTACACCGCCTGCTGGATAAGGAAGTGCTGCCGCTGCAACGTATTCTGGTTCCGCCTGTGCGCGTCGTTGAGCGTCGCTCGACGGACTACCGCTCATTGACCGACCCGGCCGTCATACAGGCGATGCATTTCATCCGTAACCATGCCTGCAAAGGTATTAAAGTCGATCAGGTGCTGGACGCGGTCGGTATCTCCCGCTCGAACCTGGAGAAACGGTTTAAAGAAGACGTCGGGGAGACCATTCACGCCGTTATTCATGCTGAAAAACTGGAAAAAGCGCGCAGCCTGTTAATTTCAACCACGCTGCCGATTAACGAAATATCACAGATGTGCGGCTACCCATCCCTGCAATATTTCTATTCTGTTTTCAAAAAGGAGTATGACACGACGCCAAAAGAGTACCGCGATCGGTACAGTGAGGTGTTGTTGTAGCGGTGGCAGGTGGTCGTTTGTAGGCCCGGTAAGCGAAGCGCCACCGGGCGTTTGTGCCGGATGGCGGCGCAAGCGCCTTATCCGGCCTACAAAATCGGGTCATTACATATGCGCGGCGATTAAACGCTGGTTATCCTGATACATCGCGAACAGATAGTTGTTGTAGCTCTGCCCTTTCGTCGAATAACCCTTCAGCTTATGGATCATCGCGCTTGCGGTAACTTCCTGATCCGCCTTACGCAACTGGGCGCGAGACTTACGGAAAGACGAGTAAGCAGGATGCGTGTTCAGGTTAATCACGTACGCGTTAACCGACTCTTTAACCGAGCCGAACTGCGAGTAACCTTTCACTTTACCCGGCGCATTGGTACAACGCCCTTTTCCGCATTTCATGCCGAACAGGTTATTGTTGTTGCGCGCCAGTTTAGAGGTTCCCCAGCCGCTTTCCGCCGCCGCCATCGTCGCCACCATACTGGTCGGGATGATGTCTACGCGTTCCAGCAAGGTATTCCACGGAATGTTACGCGTGTTGCCAGACCACTTTACCTTGTAGCGCGCTGCGATATCTTTCATACGCGTACGCTCAGAAGGCGACCAGCGATTCTGGTACTGTTTTGAAATCAGCCAGTTACGATCCGCAGTAATCGCAGCATTTTGACTGGTGATAAAAGGCATAACCGTCCGGAGAAACGCTTTTTTCCTTGGTGTTCCAGAAGGGTATTTTCGCAAATCAGGAAGTGAACTACTCTTTGCACTATTGCGAGAATACTCTTGTTTACTGCTTACCTGTTTATGACCTGTCTTGGTTACGTGGGACTTTTGACTCGTTGTTGTCGTGTGCGCCTTCGCCAGCACCTCACCCGAAAATACTACGGTGAGTAACATAAGAATCATTGCCCCATATCGTCGTATGGGCGTCAATATCATTAGGTCTCCTAGTCGGATTTATACATTCCAACGCCTTATATTTTTCAAAAAAATGAGAGATGAATCTCAAATCATATCAAAAATAACCGTCAAGAGCACCCCAAGGAATAGTCCAATTCCGAAACCCTGTCACGCAATAATGGCGAAGAACGCTATTAATACGAAGAAAATGTGGTGGTTATCGCAAAACATGGCTATTTTCTGCGCACGATCGCTCACCCTCGCGCCTCAGCCTGGCGGAATACGCCAGAGGGATGAGTTATCCGCTATCTTTCAACGGCATACTGGCTAAAATCGCAGCAATAAGGAAAGCGTAATGAAACTTACCGCTTTTGCACTGGCGCTTATGCCCGGCATCGTATTCGCCTCATCATGGACATCTCAGGGATTCCCGCCCTTTACGGCGGAAGGGACGGGTAAGTTTGTCAGCCATGCCGCGTTGACGAAAGGTACGCGCCCTTTGTCGCTGCATATTGACCAACAGTGCTGGCAACCTGCTGATGCCATAAAACTCAATCAGATGCTGTCGCTCAAACCGTGTGAAGGCACGCCGCCACAGTGGCGACTGTTTAAAGACGGCGACTACTCGCTGGAGATTGATACCCGCTCCGGTACGCCAACGCTAACGCTGTCGATAAAAAGCACCGCCGATCCCGTCGCCAGCACGGTGCGCCAGTGCCCGACGTGGAACGGCTCGCCGCTGACCCTGGAGGTGAGTCACACCTTCCCGGAAGGCGCTGTCGTGCGCGATTACTACAGCCAGCAAACCGCTACCGTTAAGAACGGTCAGATTACGCTGCAACCCGGCGCGACCAGCAACGGGCTTTTGTTGCTTGAACGCGCGGAAACCGACACGCCCGCCGCATTCAACTGGCATAACGCGACGGTCTACTTTGTGCTGACAGACCGTTTCCAGAACGGCGATCCGACGAATGATCAAAGCTATGGCCGCCACAAAGATGGCATGGAGGAGATTGGCACCTTTCATGGCGGCGATTTACGCGGGCTGGCAAACAAGCTGGACTATCTGCAACACCTGGGGGTGAATGCCCTGTGGATCAGCGCGCCGTTCGAGCAAATCCACGGCTGGGTCGGCGGCGGTACGAAAGGGGACTTCCCGCATTATGCCTACCACGGCTATTACACCCAGGACTGGACCACGCTGGACGCCAATATGGGCAGCGAGGGCGACCTTCGCGCGTTAGTCGATGGCGCACACCAGCGCGGCATCCGTATTCTGTTTGATGTGGTGATGAACCACACGGGCTACGCCACGCTGGCGGACATGCAGACATTCCGGTTTGGCGCGCTGTATCTGCAAGGCGATGAGCTGAAAAAGACGCTGGGCGAACGCTGGACTGACTGGAAGCCCGCCGCCGGGCAAAGCTGGCACAGCTTTAATGACTACATCAACTTCAGCGACAAAGCGGCATGGGAAGCATGGTGGGGGAAAGAATGGATTCGCACGGATATTGGCGATTATGACAATCCTGGCTTTGACGATTTGACCATGTCGCTGGCCTTCCTGCCCGATATTAAAACGGAATCCACAACCCCTTCCGGCCTGCCGGTGTTCTATAAAAACAAACCGGATACCCGTGCAAAAGCCATTGAGGGCTACACGCCGCGGGATTATCTGACCCACTGGCTCAGTCAGTGGGTGCGTGATTACGGCATCGACGGGTTCCGCGTAGATACCGCCAAACACGTCGAACTTCCTGCCTGGCAGCAGTTGAAAACCCAGGCCAGCGCGGCGTTGACCGAGTGGAAACAGGCCAACCCGGACAAGACGCTGGACGACACGCCTTTCTGGATGACTGGTGAAGCCTGGGGCCACGGCGTCATGCAGAGTGATTATTACCGCCACGGCTTTGATGCGATGATCAACTTTGACTACCAGGAGCAGGCGGCAAAAGCGGTCGATTGTCTGGCGAATATGGACGCCACCTGGCAGCAAATGGCAGAGAAATTACAGGATTTCAACGTGCTGAGTTATCTCTCCTCACACGACACTCGCCTCTTTCGGGAAGGCGGCGATAAGGCCGCAGAGCTTCTGCTGCTGGCGCCCGGCGCCGTACAGATCTTTTATGGCGACGAATCCGCACGCCCCTTTGGCCCGACGGGTTCCGATCCGCTGCAAGGCGCCCGTTCTGACATGAACTGGCAGGATATCAACGGTAAATCCGCCGCCACCGTCGCCCACTGGCAGCGAATCAGCCAGTTCCGCGCCAGACACCCCGCCATCGGCGCCGGTAAGCAAACCACGCTCTCACTGAAGCAGGGGTACGGTTTTGTGCGCGAGCACGACGACGATAAGGTCATGGTCGTCTGGGCGGGTCGCCCTTAATCCTGCCTGACGTCCGGTGTGCCCATCCGCCGGACGTCTCATCAAAACAAAACACCAGCCAGATAAAAATCTTCAGCATAAAACATCAACCACGGCGTTAACGCCTGATTTGCACCCTGCCATAGGTAGCGCTATGGTTAGCCACTTTGATAATGAGTTCGACAGACCACCTGCTATGACATTCTCACTTTTTGGCGACAAATTTACCCGCCATTCAGGCATTACCCGCCTGATGGAAGACCTCAATGACGGCTTACGCACGCCCGGCGCAATCATGCTCGGCGGGGGTAATCCAGCGCAAATCCCGGAAATGCAGAATTACTTCCATTCGCTACTGGGCGAAATGCTGGAAAACGGCAAAGCCACTGATGCGCTTTGTAATTATGACGGTCCGCAGGGAAAAACGGAGCTACTGACAGCGCTCGCGTCGCTGCTGCGTGAGAATCTGGGTTGGGATATCGAACCACAGAATATTGCACTAACAAACGGCAGTCAGAGCGCGTTTTTCTACTTGTTTAATCTCTTCGCCGGACGCCGCGCCGACGGGACGACTAAAAAAGTGCTGTTCCCGCTGGCGCCGGAATACATTGGTTATGCCGATTCCGGGCTGGAAGAGGATCTTTTCGTTTCCGCTCGCCCGAATATCGAGCTATTGCCGGAAGGTCAGTTCAAATACCACGTTGATTTTGAACATCTGCGCATCGGGGAAGAGACCGGCATGATCTGCGTGTCGCGCCCGACTAACCCAACAGGCAATGTGATTACCGACGAAGAGCTGATGAAGCTGGATACCCTTGCCAATCAGCACGGCATCCCGCTGGTGATCGATAACGCCTACGGCGTTCCCTTCCCGGGCATTATTTTCAGCGAAGCACGCCCGCTGTGGAATCCGAATATCATCCTGTGCATGAGCCTCTCCAAACTGGGGCTGCCCGGCAGCCGCTGCGGCATCATTATCGCCAATGAAAAAATCATCACCGCCATCACCAATATGAACGGCATTATCAGCCTGTCGCCTGGCGGTATTGGCCCGGCAATGATGTGCGAAATGATTAAGCGTAACGACCTGCTGCGCCTGTCGGAAACGGTAATAAAACCGTTCTACTACCAGCGCGTACTGGAGACAATCGCGACCATTCGCCGGTATTTACCGGAAAATCGCTGCCTGATCCATAAACCGGAAGGCGCTATTTTCCTCTGGCTGTGGTTCAAAGATTTGCCGATTTCAACTGAATTGCTGTACCAGCGTCTGAAAGCGCGCGGCGTATTGATGGTTCCCGGCGACTACTTCTTCCCGGGGCTGGACAAACCCTGGCCGCATACGCACCAGTGCATGCGGATGAACTACGTTCCCGATCCGCAAAAAATTGAGGCAGGGGTGAAAATTCTTGCTGAAGAGGTTGAGCGCGCCTGGCGCGAAGGCTGACAGCCTCCCCGGTCATCGCCTGACCGGGGTGACACTCAGACGGGTTGCGCGTGCAGTCGTTGTCGCTGCACGTTTTCCACATCAAGGCACTGCAACGCGTCAGTCGGGCAGGCCTCCACACATGCCGGGCCCGTTTCACGGTGCCAGCAAAGATCGCATTTAATCGCCTGTACGCGTGAGGTTCGCGACACAACGTTCATCGCGCCGAACGGGCACGCCAGCATACAGCTTTTACACCCGATACAGCGCGCTTGTTCCACGAAGATGTGCCCATGATCGCGACGAATAGCCTGCGTTGGGCACACGTTCGCGCAGGGGGCATCTTCACACTGGCGACATGCCGCCGCCGTGGTAAACGCATCGTCTTTAATGACCCGGATGCGGGAGACAAATTCCCCGGACGATACCGCCGCACAGTCCTGGTTCTCCTGGTGCGCCACTACGCAGGCAACCTCACAGGTACGACAGCCGATACATTTCGCCGCATCCGCCATGATAAATCGGTTCATTGCCCTCTCCACCTGCGTAAAACCCCAGAGTGCCAGAGAGAGCGCGATCGCTGCTTTGATCCGACGAGGGAAACGATTAAATTTTGTCAGATGCCCATCATCTTCCGGGCGCCTGCCTTAAGCGCGCACGGTAAAACCCAACTCATTCGAGATCGCCTGCGCGGTGTCACGCAGGGGCTTGAGCAGATTCTTCTCGCCGATTTGCTTGAGCCGGGACGTCGAAAGCGAAATAGAGATGGCGTATGGCACCCGATGGTGAATATCAAACACCGGCACGGCAATGCAGGAAACGCCCAGCTCATTCTCTTCGCGATCCATCGCCATACCGCTTTCACGAATTTGCGCCAGCTCGTCATACATCGCCGGCAACCCGGTAATGGTGTTACGGGTCAACGGCTGGATCTGATCCTTGTGGCTTTCCCAATAGGTTTCCACATAGTCAGGATGGCCGAACGCCATGTAAATCTTCCCCATCGCAGAGCAATACAGCGGCATATGCTGACCGATATAGGCGCGGGTGCGCAGCATGCCGGTGGTCGGCTCCAGCTTATAGATCAGAATGGCATGATCGTCTTCACGGCTGGAGAAGTTGACGGTCTCGCCAGTGGCGATATTCAGCGTCTCAAGATGCGGCGCAGCCACATGAATGATATTCAGCGATGACAGGGCTTTCTGCCCGACAGCGATAAATTTAGTGGTCAGACGATAGCTTCCGGCGGCAGGCGCGGGAGTGACATACCCGCAGGACTGCAATCCCTGTAGCAGTCGATGCACGGTACTTTTGTTCAGCCCTGCCAGTTCAGACAAGTGCGCCAGCGGGCATCCGTTCGGGTAGTTACTGAGGATCTCAATCAGCATCAAACCACGGAACAGGCTCTGACTACCGGCTGGCCTCTCTTTTTCTTGCGTCATTTCGCTCTCTTTTATGCCCATCGCTTCCGCTCCCCTTTTCGTCGCGCTCTGATGGTAGCGCAAAGTGTGTTTCAGTTCACGATCTGAACCGAAAAAACACAACTATTTGATTTTGATGATTTTAAAAAATAGACCACCCCGTTGATCTGTCAAAATTTGATCGCTATATTTGAAATCAGATTTCGCATAGTGAAATTTAAAGATAAAAAAGCGGTCAAAAATAAACGGGAGAAGCAGGAATGAAAGTGACTTTTGAGCAGTTAAAAGAGGCGTTCAATCGGGTGCTGCTGGCGCGCGGCGTTGCGGCGGAAACGGCTGACGCCTGTGCAGAGATGTTTGCCCGTACTACAGAATCCGGCGTCTATTCGCATGGCGTGAATCGCTTTCCCCGTTTCATTCAGCAACTGGATAATGGCGACATCATTCCTGATGCCAGACCGCAGCGCATCACCAGCCTTGGCGCCATTGAGCAGTGGGATGCTCAGCGAGCCATCGGCAATCTGACGGCGAAAAAAATGATGGATCGCGCCATTGAACTGGCTTCCGACCACGGCATCGGCCTGGTGGCGTTACGCAATGCCAACCACTGGATGCGCGGCGGCAGCTACGGCTGGCAGGCGGCGGAAAAAGGCTACATCGGCATCTGCTGGACCAACTCTATCGCCGTGATGCCGCCGTGGGGGTCAAAAGAGTGCCGCATTGGCACGAACCCGCTGATCGTCGCCATCCCTTCATCGCCAATCACCATGATCGATATGTCGATGTCGATGTTCTCCTACGGCATGTTAGAGGTGAACCGGCTGGCGGGACGTGAGCTGCCGGTAGACGGCGGGTTCGACGATGAAGGCAATTTGACCAAAGAACCTGGCGTGATCGAAAAAAATCGCCGCATTTTGCCGATGGGCTACTGGAAAGGGTCAGGTCTGTCGATTGTGCTGGATATGATCGCCACCCTGCTTTCCGACGGCGCTTCCGTTGCCGAAGTTACCCAGGAAAACAGCGACGAATACGGCGTTTCGCAGATCTTCATCGCTATTGAGGTCGATAAGCTGATTGATGGCGCCACGCGCGATGCCAAACTCCAGCGCATTATGGATTTCGTCACCACCGCTGAGCGCGCCGATGAGAACGTGGCAATCCGTCTGCCAGGCCACGAATTTACCCGGCTGCGGGATGAGAATCGCCGCAACGGCATCACCGTCGATGACAGCGTATGGGCCAAAATCCAGGCGCTGTAAGGAGGCATAGCATGATATTTGGACATATCGCACAGCCCAATCCGTGTCGTCTGCCAGACGCGATTGAAAAGGCGCTCGATTTCTTACGCACCACCGACTTTCGCACGCTGGACCCTGGGGTGGTGGAAATCGACGGCAAAAATATTTTTGCCCAGATAATTGATTTAACCACCCGCACTGCGGCTGAAAACCGTCCAGAAGTTCATCGCCGTTATCTGGATATTCAGTTTCTCGCCTGGGGTGAAGAAAAAATAGGGGTTGCCATCGACACCGGTAATAACCAAATCAGCGAATCGTTATTAGAACAGCGCGATATTATTTTCTATCACGACAGTGAACATGAATCTTTCTTTGAAATGGTTCCGGGAAGCTACGCTATTTTTTTCCCGCAGGATGTTCATCGCCCTGGCTGCAATAAAACGGTCGCGACACCCATACGGAAAATCGTCGTTAAAGTGGCAATATCCGCTTTATAAAACGTTATCTTTGGAGCACAACATGAAAACGAACAATACCGGTTATATTATCGGTGCGTATCCCTGTGCACCCTCATTTCACCAAAAGAGTGAAGAGGAAGAGAAGGAATTCTGGCGGCAACTCTCCGATACTCCTGATATTCGTGGGCTGGAGCAACCCTGCCTTGAACATCTTCACCCACTCGGCGACGCGTGGTTATTGCGCCATACGCCAGGCAACTGGCAAATCGTCGTGACGGCGATTATGGAGACCATGCGCCGTCGCGGTGAAAACCGCGGCTTTGGGCTGGCCTCCAGCAATGAAGATCAGCGTCAGGCCTGTGTGGCGTACTATCGCCACCTTTACCAGAAGATCACGACAATCAACGCGGCAAGCGCCGGGAAAGTGATCGCGCTTGAGCTGCACGCCGCACCGCAGGCCGATAACCCAAACGTCGCGCAGGCAACGGACGCATTTGCCCGTTCAGTGAAAGAGATCGCTGGCTGGGACTGGCCGTGCGACCTGGTGCTGGAACACTGCGACGCGATGACCAGCGCCGCGCCGCGCAAAGGATTCCTGCCTCTGGACAACGTGCTGGAGGTGATTGCCGACTACGACATCAGCGTTTGCATTAACTGGGCGCGTTCCGCCATTGAAGGACGCAACACCACCCTGCCACTAACCCATACGCAGCAGGTGAAACAGGCTGGCAAACTCGGCGCGCTGATGTTCTCCGGTACAACGCAAAGCGGTGAATACGGCGAATGGCAGGATTTACATGCGCCTTTCGCACCTTTCTGCCCTGACAGCATGATGACGCAGGAACATGCCCGTGAATTACTGACCTGCGCAGGAACAGACGTTCTGCAATTCATGGGTATTAAGTTACTGGAAATTAACGCTAATGCCGACGTCAGTCACCGCGTAGCGATATTACGCGACGGCATTACGGCATTAAATAACGCCAAATAATAAGACGTTGCCGGATGGCGGCGTAGGTCTGATAAGCAAAACGTCATCAGGCATTAAATAATTTACTTTTCATCGCCAGAATACTTACTTTACGAGAATACGAAGATGAATATGACCTCTCGCCCTACAGAAAAAGATATACCTCGTCAGCGTTGGCTGCGAATTATTCCGCCCATTCTGATTACCTGTATTATTTCTTATATGGACCGCGTGAATATTGCTTTCGCGATGCCTGGCGGAATGGATGCCGAATTAGGTATTTCCGCCACTATGGCCGGTCTGGCTGGCGGGATTTTCTTCATCGGCTATCTGTTCTTACAGGTTCCCGGCGGCAAAATCGCCGTTCACGGCAGCGGCAAGAAATTTATCGGCTGGTCGCTGGTTGCCTGGGCGGTTATTTCCGTCCTCACAGGCTTAATCACCAACCAGTATCAATTGCTTGCCCTGCGTTTCTTACTGGGTGTGGCGGAAGGCGGCATGCTGCCCGTCGTACTGACGATGATCAGCAACTGGTTCCCGGACGCTGAACGCGGTCGTGCGAACGCCATTGTGATTATGTTTGTGCCGATTGCCGGGATTATCACCGCCCCGCTCTCCGGCTGGATAATCACCGTACTCGACTGGCGCTGGCTGTTCATTATTGAAGGTCTGCTCTCTCTCGTCGTGCTGGTGCTGTGGGCGTACACCATTTATGACCGGCCGCAGGAAGCCCGCTGGATCTCCGGGGCGGAAAAAAACTATCTGGTGGAAACCCTCGCCGCAGAACAGAAAGCCATTGCCGGAAGCGAAGTCAAAAACGCCTCTCTCAGCGCGGTCCTTTCCGACAAAACCATGTGGCAACTTATCGCCCTGAACTTCTTCTATCAGACCGGGATTTACGGTTACACCCTCTGGCTGCCAACCATCCTCAAAGAGCTGACCCACAGCAGCATGGGGCAAGTCGGTATGCTCGCCATTTTGCCATACGTCGGTGCGATCGCCGGGATGTTCCTGTTCTCTTTCCTTTCCGACCGCACGGGTAAACGCAAACTGTTTGTCTGCCTGCCGCTGATTGGCTTCGCCCTGTGCATGTTCCTGTCGGTGGCGCTGAAAAACCAAATCTGGCTGGCCTATGCCGCGCTGGTCGGCTGCGGCTTCTTCCTGCAATCGGCGGCGGGCGTTTTCTGGACGATCCCGGCACGTCTGTTCAGCGCCGAGATGGCGGGCGGCGCACGCGGCGTTATCAACGCGCTTGGCAACCTCGGCGGCTTCTGCGGCCCCTACGCGGTTGGCGTACTGATCACGTTGTACAGCAAAGATGCGGGCGTCTATTGCCTGGCGATCTCCCTGGCGCTGGCCGCGCTGCTGGCGTTGTTGCTGCCCGCGAAATGCGATGCGGGTTCGACACCGGCAAAGACAATGAGTCCGCGTAAACACGCCGCGTAACACCATGCCCGGGGCGCAGCGCTTACCGGGCCTACAAAACCCGTAGGCCGGATAAGCGTGGCGCCATCCGGCAAAAATGAGACATGAAAGATGAGAGAGAAAGAGGCCTTCTGGCTGGGCATCGATTGTGGCGGTACTTATCTGAAAGCCGGTTTGTATGACGCCAAAGGTCATGAGCATGGGATCAACCGGCAGTCGTTACAGACGGCAACGCCACTGCCGGGTTACGCCGAACGCGACATGCACCAGCTCTGGCAACAGTGTGCAGCCACCATTACCGGGCTTTTGCAGCGTACAGGCATCTCCGGCGAGCAAATTAAAGGCGTCGGTATCTCCGCTCAGGGTAAAGGACTGTTTCTGCTCGACAGGCAGGATCAGCCGCTGGGCAGCGCCATTCTCTCTTCCGACCGCCGGGCGCTGAAGATTGTCCAGCGCTGGCAGCAGGACGGCATTCCTGAACAGCTTTACCCCGTTACCCGCCAGACGCTGTGGACCGGGCATCCCGCCTCTCTGCTGCGCTGGATTAAAGAGAACGACCCTCAACGTTACGCACAAATTGGCTGCGTGATGATGGGGCATGACTATCTGCGCTGGCGCTTAACCGGCATAAAAGGGTGCGAAGAGAGCAACATTTCTGAGTCCAACCTCTACAACATGAGCAGCGGGCAGTATGACCCGCGCCTGACCCAATGGTTGGGCATCAGTGAAATCGACGATGCGCTGCCCCCCATTATGGGGTCAGCCGAAATATGCGGGGAGATCACTGCTCAGGCAGCCGCCATCACCGGTCTGAAGGCGGGCACGCCCGTCGTCGGCGGTCTGTTTGACGTGGTTTCCACCGCGCTCTGCGCCGGTATTGAAGATGAATTCACCCTCAACGCGGTGATGGGCACCTGGGCGGTGACCAGCGGGATCACCGAGGGGTTGCGCGACCACGAAGCGCACCCTTATGTCTATGGCCGCTACGTCAACGACGGGCAGTACATCGTTCACGAAGCCAGCCCTACCTCATCCGGCAATCTTGAATGGTTTACCGCCCAGTGGGGCGAACTCTCTTTTGACGAGATCAACCAGGCCGTCGCCAGTCTGCCAAAAGCGAGCGGCGAGCTCTTTTTCCTGCCGTTTCTGTACGGCAGCAATGCCGGGCTGGAGATGACCTGCGGCTTTTACGGCATGCAGGCGCTGCATACCCGCGCGCATCTGCTACAGGCCATTTACGAAGGGGTGGTGTTCAGCCACATGACCCATCTCAACCGTATGCGCGAACGCTTTACTGAGGCGCACACCCTGCGCGTGACCGGCGGCCCGGCGCACTCCGACGTCTGGATGCAGATGCTGGCGGATGTCAGCGGCCTGCGCATCGAACTGCCGCAGGTTGAAGAGACCGGCTGCTTTGGCGCCGCGCTCGCCGCCCGCGTCGGCACCGGCGTATACCGCAGTTTCAGCGAGGCTCAGCACGCCTTACGGCACCCGGTACGCACGCTGATGCCCGACATGGCCGCGCACCGTCTTTATCAGCGCAAATACCACCAATACCAGGATTTGATTCAGGCATTACAGGGCTACCACGCCCGCATTAAGGAGCACGCATTATGAGCCGACCATTACTGCAACTGGCGCTCGACCACACCAACCTTCAGGCGGCGCTTCACGATGTCGCCCTGTTACAGGACCACGTCAATATCGTTGAGGCTGGCACCATCCTCTGTTTAACCGAGGGGCTTGGCGCGGTGAAAGCGCTGCGCGCCCAGTGCCCGGATAAAATCATCGTTGCCGACTGGAAGGTGGCCGATGCGGGTGAAACGCTTGCGCAGCAGGCTTTTGCCGCAGGCGCCAACTGGATGACGATTATCTGTGCGGCGCCGCTCGCCACGGTGGAGAAAGGCCATGCCGTCGCGCAATCCTGCGGCGGTGAAATTCAAATGGAGCTGTTCGGCAACTGGACGCTGGACGATGCCCGCGCGTGGTATCGCACCGGTGTGCGTCAGGCGATTTACCACCGTGGGCGCGACGCGCAGGCCAGCGGACAGCAGTGGGGAGACGCGGATCTGGCACGGATGAAGGCGCTTTCTGATATTGGCCTGGAGCTGTCGATTACCGGCGGCATTACGCCTGCCGATCTGCCGTTGTTTAAAGATATTCGCGTCAAAGCATTTATCGCCGGGCGCGCGCTGGCAGGGGCGGCGCATCCGGCACAGGTTGCTGCCGGGTTCCACGCGCAAATTAACGCCATCTGGGGAGAGCAGCATGCGTAATCATCCGTTAGGTATCTATGAAAAAGCGCTGGCAAAAGACCTCAGTTGGCCGGAGCGCCTGGTGCTGGCGAAAAGCTGCGGCTTTGACTTTGTCGAAATGTCGGTGGATGAGACCGACGAACGCCTGTCGCGCCTGGACTGGAGCCCCACGCAGCGGGCGTCGCTGGTGACCGCCATGCTGGAAACCGGCGTGGCCATCCCGTCAATGTGCCTGTCCGCGCATCGTCGCTTTCCCTTCGGCAGTCGCGATGAGGCCGTACGCCAGCGGGCGCGCGACATCATGACCAAAGCGATTCACCTGGCGCGCGATCTGGGTATCCGCACCATTCAACTGGCGGGTTATGACGTCTATTACGAAGAACATGACGAAGGTACGCAACAACGCTTTGCCGAAGGGCTGGCGTGGGCGGTGGAGCAAGCCGCAGCGGCGCAGGTGATGCTGGCGGTGGAGATCATGGACACCGCCTTTATGAACTCCATCAGCAAATGGAAAAAATGGGACGCGCTGCTCGCCTCGCCGTGGTTTAGCGTTTACCCGGATGTCGGCAATCTCAGCGCCTGGGGCAACGACGTCGCCGCTGAGCTGAAGCTCGGTATTGACCGCATCGCCGCCATCCACCTGAAAGACACGCAGCCGGTGACCGAGAACAGCCCCGGTCAGTTCCGCGACGTGCCGTTCGGCGAAGGGTGCGTGGATTTTGTCGGCATCTTCAAAACGCTGCATGAGCTGAACTACCGTGGCGCGTTTTTGATTGAGATGTGGACGGAAAAGGCCAAAGAGCCGGTGCTGGAAATTATCCAGGCGCGGCGCTGGATAGAAGCGCGTATGCAGGAAGGAGGATTCACATGTTAGAGCAGTTAAAAGCCGAGGTGCTGGCAGCCAATCTGGCGCTTCCGGCACACCATCTGGTGACATTCACCTGGGGTAACGTCAGCGCCGTAGATGAAACGCGAAAACTGATGGTCATTAAACCTTCCGGCGTTGAATATGACGTCATGACCGCCGACGATATGGTGGTGGTGGAGATCGCCAGCGGCAAGGTCGTTGAAGGCAGCAAAAAGCCCTCGTCCGATACGCCGACGCATCTGGCGCTCTATCGTCGTTATCCGCAGATCGGCGGAATTGTGCATACCCATTCCCGCCATGCAACGATCTGGTCACAGGCGGGTCTTGACCTGCCCGCCTGGGGCACCACGCATGCCGACTATTTCTATGGCGCAATCCCCTGTACCCGGCTGATGACCGTGGAGGAAATTAAAGGGGAATACGAATACCAGACGGGCGAGGTAATCATCAAAACCTTTGAAGAACGCGGTCTGAACCCAATGCAGATCCCGGCGGTATTAGTCCATTCACACGGGCCATTCGCCTGGGGGAAAGACGCCGCTGACGCCGTGCATAACGCCGTGGTGCTTGAGGAGTGCGCCTATATGGGGCTGTTTTCCCGCCAGCTCACGCCGCAGCTACCGGATATGCAGCCAGAATTGCTCGACAAACATTATCTGCGTAAACACGGCGCGAACGCCTATTACGGGCAGTAAGACAATAAAAAAATCCCTGGGCGTAAAACGTCCAGGGTAAGAATCCGAAGGCGACATCACGCTACGGAATAAACGGTTACTGACCTCAGCGATATCGGTATTGATAATCTACATTGTCCACCACACTATAAAGCGGTTGAATATCATCCAGTGCCAGTATGTATCCACTTCCTTTCACGCAGACAATTGAATTCTTCGGTAGCCCCAGCAGACTTAATTTATTATTTAGATTTTTGACGACTTTAGATAAACGCTGCGTGGAAGCACATAATTCATTTTTTTCCCAAACGTTGATGAGTAATTCATCCTTTGAGACATATTGAGAACGTGCATTGACCAAAAGGTAAACAAACAGATGGAGCATTGTCCGATTAAAAAACACTCCACAGAAAGAGATGACGCTATCCATTTTATTAACCGGCAGCCGGAAAATTCGAGCTTCGTTAATATCAAGGAATATTTCCCTGCCAATCATAAATCCATGTAACTGATATTCCATACTTTAGATACTCACGTTGAGCTAAACCAGAGATACCTGCTCATGTTCACCTCCTCCTTGATTATTGTGTAAGCCTCAAGTGTAAAAAAAAGCAATTTATTTTCAATAGTTAACCGACACAACTCTTTTCCCACACCTTTCTGATGGGGTATAGGTTTAATAGCTGAAAAACATATTTGTATAAATTAATGTAATTACTAAAGACAAACGATTAGCAGTATAAGCTAAATAGACAGGGCCGGTGCATGTGACAATTAAATATTATATATTTATCTCAAATTACAGTTAATAATCCTGCGACGGGTTCCCAACGACCGAACAGCGGCTTCACTCTCTCCGGCAAATCTGCCCGATGGCGCTGCGCTTATCGGGCCTACATGTGCGATTTCCCGTAGGCCGGATAAGGCGAACCTCATGCCCGATGGCGCTGCGCTTATCGGGCCTACATGTGCAGTTTCCCGTAGGCCGGATAAGGCGAACCTCATGCCCGATGGCGCTATGCTTATCGGGCCTACATGTGCAGTTCTCCGTAGGCCGGATAAGGCGAAGCCGCCATCCGGCAACGTGGTTATACGGCGCTTAAAACAGCCCCAGCGGTTTATCGGAATAGCTCACCAGCAGACATTTGGTTTGCTGATAATGCTCCAGCATCATTTTGTGGGTTTCGCGGCCAATCCCCGACTGCTTATAGCCGCCGAACGCAGCATGCGCCGGGTAAGCATGATAGCAGTTGGTCCATACGCGTCCCGCCTGAATACCGCGCCCCATTTTGTATGCCAGGTTGCCGTTACGACTCCAGACCCCGGCGCCAAGCCCGTACTGGGTGTCGTTAGCCAGTTCCAGTGCTTCCTCCATCGTCCTGAAGGTCGTCACCGCCAGCACCGGGCCAAAAATCTCCTCCTGGAAGACGCGCATATTGTTCTTACCAAACAGGATGGTCGGTTCGAGGTAATAGCCCTCTTTCAGCTCTCCTTCCAGCTGCTTGCGCCGCCCGCCGGTTAACACATCCGCGCCTTCTTTCTTACCGATATCAATGTAGTTGAGGATGGTTTCCAGTTGACCCTGGGAGACCTGCGCGCCCATCTGCGTAACGCTGTCGAGCGGGTTACCGCTGCGAATGCTTTCGACGCGACGAATGGCCCGCTCCATAAAGCGCTCATAAATAGACTCCTGTACCAGCGCACGGCTCGGGCAGGTACAAACTTCGCCCTGGTTAAAGGCAAACAGCGCAAAGCCCTCCAGCGCCTTGTCGAAAAACGCATCCTCTTCATCCATCACATCGGCGAAGAAGATATTGGGGGACTTACCGCCCAGCTCCAGCGTTACCGGAATAATGTTTTGTGTCGCGTACTGCATGATCTGTTGCCCGACTTCCGTCGAACCGGTAAACGCCACCTTCGCGATCCGCTTCGACGTCGCCAGATATTCGCCGATCTCTCCGCCCGCGCCGTTCACGACGTTGACCACGCCCGGCGGGAGCAGATCGCCAACGATTTCCATCAGCAACAGAACCGAAAGCGGCGTCAGACGCGCAGGTTTGAGCACTACGCAGTTCCCCGCCGCCAGCGCCGGGGCCATTTTCCAGCTCGCCATCAGCAGCGGGAAGTTCCACGGGATGATCTGCCCCACCACGCCCAGCGGTTCATGGAAGTGATAGGCCACCGTTTCGCTGTCAACTTCGCTGATACCGCCCTCTTGTGCGCGGATACAGGACGCAAAATAGCGGAAATGGTCGATCGCCAGCGGCACGTCGGCGGCGCTGGTTTCACGGATGGGTTTGCCGTTATCCCAGGTTTCCGCCGTTGCCAGCAGTTCCAGGTTTTGCTCCATGCGATCGGCAATCTTAAACAGAATCGCGGCGCGATCCTGCACGGACGTATGCGCCCACTGTTCTTTCACTTTATGCGCGGCATCCAGCGCCAGATCGATATCTTTTTTGCCGGAAGAGGCGACTTCACACAGCAGTTGCCCGGTCACCGGCGTCAGATTCTGGTAATACTCGCCGTCTACCGGTGCGACCCAGTCTCCGCCGATAAAGTTGTCGTAGCGGGCTTTTAATTTCAGAGGAAAACCATACTCGCCGGGCTGAATACGCGTTGAAGGGGGATTATTGGTCATGACCGTCTCCTTACTGTAGGGGTACTACAAAGGTTAGACGGGACTGGCGAAATCTTCGCCAGCCTTTTACTGCTTTACGACTGCGGTCACGATATAGATAAGCGGATGTTTAAGCCGTTTCACCTTACCGCACAGTGTAGGCCCGATAAGCGCAGCGCCATCGGGCATGACGCCGGAATGACACGATGCGTATCGTATATCCGGCAATCACTCAATTACATCGCCGCGTGGTAAATCGCCATGATCTCGTCGTGGGTCGCCTGAATAGGGTTGGTCAGGCCACAGGCGTCTTTCAGCGCATTGGTCGCCAGCACGGAAATATCTTCTTCTTTCACATTCAGGTCGCGCAGACCCGCCGGAATGTTGACCTGCTGCGCCAGTTGACGGATAGCGTCAATGCACGCTTTCGCGCCGTCGGCTTCACTCATCCCGGTTACATTAACGCCCATCGCAGCCGCACAGTCGCGCAGACGGCCTGCCGCGACCTGGCTGTTAAATACCTGAACGTGCGGCAACAGCACCGCATTACATACGCCGTGCGGCAGATTGTAGAAGCCGCCGAGCTGGTGCGCCATCGCGTGGACATAGCCCAGAGAAGCATTGTTAAACGCCATACCAGCCAGGAATTGCGCATAGGCCATCGCTTCGCGCGCCTGCGCGTTGCTGCCCTCTTCCACGGCAATCGCCAGGTTTTCCGCAATCATAGAGATGGCTTTCAACGCGCACGCATCAGTAATCGGCGTTGCGGCAATAGAAACATAGGCTTCAATGGCGTGGGTTAACGCATCCATGCCGGTCGCGGCGGTCAGCGATTTTGGCATCCCCATCATCAACGAAGAGTCATTCACAGAGAGCAGCGGCGTAACGTGTTTATCCACAATCGCCATCTTAATATGGCGCGCTTCGTCGGTAATGATGCAGAAGCGGGTCATTTCTGATGCCGTTCCCGCCGTCGTGTTGATGGCAATCATCGGTAGCTGAGGTTTCGCGGAGCGATCCACGCCTTCATAGTCGCGGATGTCGCCGCCGTTCGCCGCCACCAGCGCGATGCCTTTCGCGCAGTCGTGCGGAGAGCCGCCGCCCAGCGAAATTACGCTATCGCACCCGTGTTCTTTCAGGAGTTTCAGCCCGGCAGCCACGTTTTCGGTGGTCGGGTTCGGCTGCGTGCCATCATAAATAACGCTGAAAATATCGCGTTCCTGCAACGCTTTCTGAATATCTCCAGCCATGCCTAATGTTGTTAACATGCTATCCGTGACAATTAATGTACGGCGAAAACCATATTCCGCCATGGTATTCATTGCTTCTTTTAATGCACCAGCGCCGATTACATTCACGGAAGGAATAAAAAATGTTGAAGCAGCCATTGTACCATCCTTAATTACTGAAATAAGGCTGGCAGCATACGGATGAACCTGTCGTGAAAATATGATCGCTGTTGTTATTTTCCCATTATAAAATATAAAAAAGCACATTAGGTTCATCGCCTGTTGTGCTTTATATAATTCAAGAAAATAATTGTATTAATTCATTTTCTATTTTAATAATTCGTATCATTCTTTTGCCGGAAATAATAACGCATCGCGTAATAAATGATCGTTTCCGCGACGGCGCGTGAATCCTGTCCGGTCAAAATACTCCAGAATCTGAATGGCGAGTTTTCGTCCAACATTCAGCCGATCGCGAAAATCAGCGGCGCAGGTCGAGCCTCTCTCCTGATCCAGTTCGCGGATCAGGTTCGCAAAAGCGACAATCCGATCGTTACGGTAATAACGATCTTTCACGATCGCGGTAATCATGCCCTGCTGTGCCGCCTGTCGCAGCACCTGCCGCATAACTTGCTCGTCCACGCCCTTTTCTTTCGCCAGATCGCGCACCCACCAGGGGTCGTCGCCAAACAGCGGCTCAATGTTTTGCCAGACGGCCTGCTGCTCGTCGCTGAAACCGGCTTTGTGATCCGGTAAATGCAACCAGCCATGGTGGCTGTGAATCACGCCGCTTTCACGCATACGGTCGATGAGCAGCAGCACCAGCGCTTCGTCTTCCATCGGGAGCGCCATGCGCCGCAAACGCTCGCGCCCTGGGCCGGGTTCATCGCGATGATGTTCGTGGTACATCGCGAGCGTATCCAGAATCTTACGCTGCCAGCGCGCGGCGACAGGGGCATTCAACAGGCTGTAACCCGCCTGAATAAAACCATGCTGTTCAATAAGCTGGCGCATACCGTCGCCGTTGAGCTGCCGTGCCCACACGAAATCAGGAATATTCACCGCGCCGCGTTCGAGATGCGTCGCCAGCGCGGCGCTGTCATCCCTGGCGTTTTCCAGCGCCGACAGCCATTGCAGATATTCCGGTTTACGTTTACCGCGACGCGGCGAGTTGAGCGTCACCACGCGTGCGCCAGCAAGCGTGGTTCGGGCAGAAATATCGCGTAATACCAGCCGATCGTTATCGGCAAGCCATAGCGGCGTATCGAACACCAGTTCCGCCAGCGTGCCCTCCAGCAGGGAAATACGTCCGGTGACATGGCTGGCGGCGTGGTGAATATGCAGCGGTTGCCATTGCACGAGCGGCGCAGCATGTTCTAACGAAACGATGACGCGTGAAAAGGCATCCGGCGGTACGTCAGAGAGAAGCCAGTCGCCACGGTTAAGCTGCTCTTTTTCCGCATCACCCGCGATATTCAGCGCAATACGCTGTCCGGCATGAGCGTGTTCAGTCGCCTGATTCTGCGCATGCAGGCTGCGCACGCGCATTGGCTTATTCACACCGGTCAGCCACAGCGTATCGCCGACGTTCACTTCGCCGCTGAGCGCCGTACCGGTCACCACCAGCCCTGCGCCTTTCACCGTAAACGCGCGATCGATCGCCAGGCGGAAGCTCTGATGGCCGGGATGCGCGCGGCCCGCCAACTGCCGTAAATGCTCGCGCAATGCCTCAATACCGCGCCCTTCATTCGCAGCGGTGACAAACAGCGTCGCGTCGGCAAACCCGTAATGGCCCAGCGTCGCCAGAATCTCTTCCCGCACCTCTTCTATTCGCGCGTCGTCCACGCGGTCGGCTTTGGTCAGCGCAACCGTAAGCTGCGGATTGCCCGTCAATTGTAAAATTTGCAGATGCTCGCGGGTCTGCGCCATCACGCCGTCATCGCAGGCGACAACCAGCAGCGCATGATCGATACCGCCCACGCCCGCCAGCATGTTGGAGAGAAACTTTTCATGACCGGGAACGTCGATAAATCCCAGTACGCGGCCATCCGGCTGCGGCCAGTAGGCATACCCCAGATCGATAGTCATACCGCGTTTTTTTTCTTCCGGCAGGCGATCGGCATTCACGCCGGTAATCGCCTGTAATAGCGTTGTTTTTCCGTGGTCAACGTGTCCGGCGGTTGCAATAATCATTTCAACATCATCTCCATAAACCGGGTCTCGTCTTCAAGGCAGCGGATATCCAGCCACAGGCGACCATCGTAAATTCGGCCAATGATCGGGACGGGCAGCGCGCGCCAGCGAGCCGCCAGCGCCTCAAGACGGCTTCCGCGCCCGTCATGCGGCGTAAAGGTCAGTGCCGCGCTGGGCAGCCGATCAACCGGCAGCGAACCGCTGCCGATCTGCGACAGGCAAGGCATCACGTTTACCGCGAACTCCGCGCTAAAGCGTGTGGCAAGCGCCGCCTGTAGCCGCTGCGCCTGCGCCTGAATCGCCGCTTCACTGCGGGTTAACAGCCGCAGCGTCGGCAGTTTCTCCGCCAGCGCTTCCGGGTGCAGGTAAAGCCGCAGGGTTGCCTCCAGCGCCGCCAGCGTCATTTTGTCGGCACGCAGAGCCCGCTTCAGCGGGTGGCTTTGCAGTTGCGCAATCATCTCTTTCTTGCCGACAATGATCCCGGCCTGCGGCCCGCCCAGCAGCTTGTCGCCAGAGAAGCTGACCAGGCTGACGCCTGCGGCAATCAGCTGCTGCGGCATCGGTTCTTTCGGCAAGCCGTACTGACTGAGATCCACCAGCGAACCGCTGCCCAGATCCGCCACCACCGGGATATCCAGCTCCAGCCCAATAGCGGCCAGCTCTGCCTCATCCACCGCTTTGGTGAAGCCTTCAATACTGTAATTACTGGTATGCACTTTCATCAACAGGCCGGTGTTTTCATTCACCGCCTGACGATAATCTTTCGCGTGAGTCCGGTTGGTGGTGCCCACCTCATGCAGCGTACAGCCCGCCTGACGCATCACATCAGGAATACGAAACGCGCCGCCAATCTCCACCAGTTCGCCACGCGATACCACCACCTCTTTACCGTTCGCCGTCGCCGCCAGCATCAGCAACACGGCCGCCGCGTTGTTGTTCACAATACAGGCGTCTTCCGCCCCGGTAATGCGACATAACAGATCCGCCAGCGCCCGATCGCGGTGCCCGCGCCCGGCGCCATCCAGATCATATTCCAGTGTGACCGGAGCGCGCATTGCCTGCGCCACCGCGTCAATCGCCTCTTCCGCCTGCTGCGCTCGCCCCAGATTGGTGTGCAGCACCGTTCCCGTCAGGTTAATCACCGGACGCAGCGCGCTTTGCGCCTCTTTCTCCAGCCGGATATTCACCTCTTGCGCCCAGTTCTCGCACCACGCGGGCAGCGCCTGCGTATCGCGAATCGCTTCCCTTGCTTCATCCAACATCTGGCGAAGCAGATCCACCACCCTGGTGTGCCCGTGGGTGTCACGTAAAGAAAGAAAAGTGCTGTCACGCAGTAAGCGATCGATAGCAGGAAGCTGGCTGTAGAGTGAACGCGTTTCGGTTGTCATGAAAAAGGCCTGGCTGTTGGTGGCCCCCTCCGGTGCGGAGAGGGATATCGACATGAGGGGGATTGTACCGTGAGTTTGCTCAGGCGGACATAATGCGCATCAAGCCTTTGGCGGTTCCGTGCGGGCAAAACTTTCGCGTTGAAAGAGCGTTTCCACCAGTTTGACTAAGTGCGGTCTGTCCACACACCAGCCCGGCGCCACGCGGCGGAAATTGAGGTAGCCCACGGCGCAGGCAATGGCGATGGTTGCCAGATTCACGGTATCGGTCTTAATCGTCCCGTCCACCAGATAGCCTTCCAGCGCGTCCAGGCTACGGTTGATTTTCTCGCGCTGGCGCAACAGTTCCGTTTCAGACTGCTGCGCCGCCGGGCGCGCCTGTTCACGCACGGAAACCAGACCGGCATCCATAATGCCGTCCGCCAACACTTCAATCTGCCGTACTTTCAGTGAGGCCAGCGGTTCACGCGGAATCATCACCGGAGCAATATCCAGTAACTCAATATATTCGGCGATTATCGGGGAATCGAACCAGCACTCTCCCTTATCCGTCACCAGCGCGGGGACTTTGCCAAGCGGGTTGTACTGCGCCACGCCGTTTTCCGCGTTGTAGGGAAGTTCATTCACAAATTCGAAAGTGATGCCCTTTTCCAGCAATAAAACCGAAATCTTTCGCACAAAAGGGCTGGTATAGCTGCCGATGAGTTTCATGCCGTGTCCTTTTTGCCAACAAAAAATAAAGTGGTATCAATAAATCTTGCCTTAGTTTTGCCGGATGGCGGCGCAAGCGCCTTATCCGGTCTACACATTGCAGACATTGTTTCTGTCGGTCTGATAAGCATAGCGCCATCAGGCATTTTTACTAAAAAGCAGGTGACGACCCGCTTAATGATCCAAATAAAGATAGTGCATCCAGCTGGTCATGCGCAGTAACACCTTACGCATCACGGAGACATGGGCGAAGTGATCGGAGTAAACCGCAACCTGGGCGTAAATGCCGTCAGGCAGGGCATCCACATCGCTATTCGGCTCCAGCTCAATCAACGCAAGCACGCCGTCCATCCCCGGCGTTACGCTTAAGGACTGTAATGTTCCCTGCGCCTGGTAAGAACCGCCGGGCACAACCGGTAAAATACTCAACAACTTGCCCTGGAATACCTGGCCGGGCAGCGCATTGAACACCACTTCTGCCTCATCTCCCGCCTCAAGACGTAATAATGAGTTCTGCCGGAACTGGGCGACAATTTGCCGTTTTTGTTCGGGAATAAAAACCATTACCGGGCGCAGCGGCAGCGCGGCGGCATAGCTACCGGGCCGGATGAGCACCTGGGTCACATAGCCATTGCTCGGCGCGCGAATAACCGTCTGTTCAAGATTGTATTTCGCCTCGGCCAGCTGCGCCCGCAGGCTGACGATTTGCGACTGCTCGCCATCGACCATGCTGTCCAGTTGGCTCTGGATCTGCGTTTGCTCAGCAACAGAACCTTTTACCATCGCATCCTGCGCTAAATAGTTTTGCCGCGCGTTATCGATATCGCTTTCAGAGAACGGATTCACCCTCGCCTGACTGCCTTTCAGATAGCGCTGATAATCCTTATAGAGGCGGTCGCGTTCTGCGGACACCCGCGTGGTATTGGCCTGAGCCTCCGCTAATTGCGCCTTCAGGGTATGTATATTATGCGTGGCCGTGACCAGGTCAGCCTGTAACCTGTCGACCCGCGCCTGATACCGCACGGGATCGATTTTGAATAAAACATCGCCTTTTTTAATCAGCTGATTATTTTTATCCGTTACCTCACTCACAATACCTGTTACCTGCGGCGTAATGGGAATAGAAATAACCGCTTTCTGCGCCGTAAAAGTATAGGGGTGGTTATAGTTCATTAATAATATAAGTCCGCTAACTAAAAATACCCCGCCTAATGCCGCCGTGGAAAGTGTCCATTGGTTCACCGGAATCCTGAATATTTTAAATACCGCCCAGGCTAATGCTACGTAGGTCAAAACAATCAACAGATCCATGATTAGCTCTCCGACGGGGGAATATCAGGGGACTGTACCTCAGCCAGCTTTCGCTCCAGCGCTTCCACACGTTTCGACAAGGCGATAAGTTCCGGGTCAGGCTCCGGTTCTGGCTCAGGTTCCTTTTCCTGTGGTGAAACATGCGCTTGCATGCCCCAGCCCCGTTCAGGCTGATAAAGCGTGGCCCAAATCCACAGAAACGGCCAAATAACATGAAGCGTAAACAGACTGACCCAACCAGCAGTATGAATAGCATCAGCATGGGGGTGGTTTCGTTTTTTAGCGATCAGATAAGGGATGTCATGAATCATGATGATTCCATAAAAAATCACCAGAAAAACAAAGATCAATACTCCTAACGCGAAATAATTTAGAAACATACCTGCTCCGGCTTCACGCTAATAAGAGTGTTAAATGACAGGCGGCGTATTACGATTCCACCGATATTTTGAACATAATTCGAGTCCGCCATTTTCGCCATCAAACCAAAAGATAATTTTGCACGGCGAGAGGTTGCTCAATTACACATCAGAATGAAGCATGAGGCGGAATCTGCTTAAGATCACACCACACAGGTTTCGGATGAAAATATCTTGTGATTTAGATCACAAAAATCCAACAAACCCTCAAATCAAAAATGTGAAACAGTTCACATTTAAACGCTATTTCCACCAGTGATTCCGGGTTTGTTGTTTTTTTACACAGCCGTTTTGTGATCAATATCACATCAATAACCACCATCCACCCTATATTCATGTGATCCAAATCACACAACAAGCCAGCAACTGGACAGTTGAACGATTCAGTGCCAGATTTCGCACTATCTACAGGGTCCGGCTACCTCTGCCGCTACATTAACAAACCTCGGGCTTCGAGCCTGCGCGACAGCAAACATAAGAAGGGGTGTTTTTATGTCATCCGATATTAAGATCAAAGTGCAAAGCTTTGGTCGTTTCCTCAGCAATATGGTGATGCCAAATATCGGCGCGTTTATCGCGTGGGGTATTATCACCGCATTATTTATTCCAACAGGGTGGTTGCCTAACGAAACGCTGGCAAAGCTCGTTGGTCCGATGATCACCTACCTCCTGCCGCTGCTGATCGGTTATACCGGTGGTAAGCTGGTCGGCGGCGAGCGCGGCGGCGTGGTCGGTGCTATCACCACGATGGGCGTTATCGTCGGTGCGGACATGCCGATGTTCCTCGGCTCAATGATCGCAGGCCCACTGGGCGGCTACTGCATCAAGAAATTCGATAGCTGGGTAGACGGTAAGATCAAATCCGGTTTCGAAATGCTGGTGAATAACTTCTCCGCTGGCATCATCGGGATGATCCTCGCGATTCTGGCGTTCCTCGGCATTGGCCCGGCGGTTGAAGTCCTGTCTAAACTGCTGGCAGCCGGCGTTAACTTCATGGTTGTCCATGACATGCTGCCGCTGGCGTCTATCTTCGTTGAACCGGCGAAAATCCTGTTCCTTAACAACGCGATCAACCACGGTATCTTCTCGCCGCTGGGTATTCAGCAGTCCCATGAGCTGGGTAAATCCATCTTCTTCCTGATCGAAGCTAACCCAGGCCCGGGTATGGGCATCCTGATGGCGTACATGTTCTTCGGTCGCGGCAGCGCAAAACAGTCTGCTGGCGGTGCGGCAATCATCCACTTCCTGGGCGGTATCCACGAAATTTACTTCCCGTACGTGCTGATGAACCCGCGTCTGATCCTGGCCGTTATCCTCGGCGGTATGACTGGCGTGTTTACGCTGACCATCCTGAACGGCGGTCTGGTTTCTCCGGCGTCTCCGGGTTCTATCCTGGCGGTACTGGCGATGACGCCAAAAGGCGCCTACTTCGCTAACATCACGGCGATTATCGCTGCTATGGCGGTCTCCTTCATCATTGCCTCCATTCTGCTGAAAACCAGCAAAGTGAAAGAAGATGATGATATCGACGCGGCAACCCGTCGCGTGCAGGACATGAAAGCGGAATCTAAAGGCGCATCCGCGCTGTCCGCTGGCGATGTGACCAACGACCTGAGCCATGTACGTAAAATCATCGTTGCCTGTGATGCCGGTATGGGTTCCAGCGCAATGGGTGCGGGCGTACTGCGCAAAAAAGTTCAGGATGCGGGTCTGAGCCAGATTTCCGTCACCAACAGCGCGATCAACAACCTGCCGCCGGATGTCGACCTGGTCATCACTCACCGTGACCTGACCGAGCGCGCCATGCGCCAGGTTCCGCAAGCGCAGCACATTTCGCTGACCAACTTCCTGGATAGCGGACTGTACACCAGCCTGACCGAACGTCTGGTTGCCGCGCAGCGCCACAACACCAACGAAGAGAAAGTACGCGATCATCTGAAAGACAGCTTTGATGAAGGGGATAATAACCTGTTCAAGCTGGGCGCAGAAAACATCTTCCTGGGTCGTAAAGCCGCCACTAAAGAAGAAGCCATTCGCTTTGCGGGCGAGCAACTGGTGAAAGGCGGTTATGTTGAGCCAGAATACATCGACGCCATGCTGGAACGTGAAAAACTGACCCCGACTTATCTGGGTGAGTCTATCGCCGTACCGCACGGCACCGTGGAAGCCAAAGACCGCGTGCTGAAAACCGGTGTGGTGTTCTGCCAGTACCCGGAAGGCGTACGCTTCGGTGAAGAAGAAGACGATATCGCCCGTCTGGTCATTGGTATCGCGGCGCGTAACAACGAGCACATCCAGGTCATCACCAGCCTGACTAACGCGCTGGATGATGAGTCCGTGATCGAGCGTCTGGCGCATACCACCAGCGTGGATGAAGTGCTGGAACTGCTGGCCGGTCGTAAGTAAGTCCGTTGCCCGGTGGCGCTCGCGCTTACCGGGCCTACGATGTGCAGTTCCCGTAGGCCGGCATCATGCCCGGCGACGCTGCGCTTACCGGGCATGCGATGTGCAGTTCCCGTAGGCCGGATAAGGCGTTTACGCCGCCATCCGGCATCATGTCCGGTGGCGCTGCTAGCGGGCCTGCGGTGTACGGTTTCCTCTCCCGCAAGGGAGAGGGTTTGGGTGAGGGGGGAAGCCATGCGGTCCCTCACCCCAGCCCTCTCGGGTAAAAACATTAATGAAGGTTAACACTATGAAAGCATTACATTTTGGCGCAGGTAATATCGGTCGTGGATTTATCGGCAAACTGCTGGCTGACGCGGGGATACAACTGACGTTCGCGGATGTAAACCAGGTCGTGCTCGACGCCCTGAATGCCCGTCATAGCTATCAGGTTCATGTGGTGGGTGAAAATGAGCAGGTTGATACGGTTTCCGGCGTTAATGCCGTGAGCAGCATCAGCGATGACGTGGTTGAGCTGATTGCGCATGTCGATTTGGTCACCACCGCCGTTGGGCCAGTAGTACTGGAACGCATTGCTCCGGCCATCGCTAAAGGCCTGGTTAAACGTAAAACGCAGGGGATTGAAGCGCCGCTTAACATCATTGCCTGCGAAAACATGGTGCGCGGCACCACGCAATTGAAAGGTCATGTGATGAACGCCCTGGCGGATGAAGACAAAGCCTGGGTTGAACAGCATGTCGGTTTTGTCGATTCCGCCGTCGACCGTATCGTGCCGCCTTCCGCTTCCGCCACGAACGACCCGCTGGAAGTCACCGTGGAAACCTTCAGCGAGTGGATTGTCGATAAAACGCAGTTCAAAGGCGCGCTGCCAGATATTCCAGGTATGGAATTAACCGATAACCTGATGGCATTTGTCGAACGTAAACTCTTCACGCTGAACACCGGGCATGCTATAACCGCGTACCTCGGAAAATTAACCGGTCATCAGACCATCCGTGACGCGATTCTCGATGAGAAAATCCGCGCTGTGGTAAAAGGGGCGATGGAAGAGAGCGGCGCGGTGCTGATCAAACGCTACGGTTTTGATGCCGACAAACATGCGGCATACATTCAGAAAATCCTCGGTCGTTTTGAAAACCCGTATCTGAAAGATGACGTTGAGCGCGTTGGCCGCCAGCCGCTGCGTAAACTGAGTGCGGGCGACCGTCTGATCAAACCGCTGCTGGGCACGCTGGAATACGGCCTGCCGCACGTTAACCTGGTCAACGGCATCGCTGCCGCGATGCACTTTACCAGCGAAGACGATCCGCAGGCCCAGGAACTGGCTGCGCTGATCGCAGAGAAAGGGCCACAGGAAGCGCTGGCGCAAATTTCCGGGCTGGATGTAAACAGCGAAGTGGTAGCGGAGGCGGTTAACGCATACAACGCGACCAAATGAGGCAAAATACGGCGCAGGTCATCCTGCGCCCGAATGACAGATTGTCAGATATGCAGGCAATAATGGAACAAACCCAGGCCTTTGAAAACCGCGTGCTTGAGCGTCTGAATGCTGGCAAAACCGTACGAAGTTTCCTCATCACCGCCGTAGAGTTACTCACCGAGGCGGTGAATATTCTGGTACTTCAGGTGTTTCGCAAAGACGATTATGCGGTGAAATACGCAGTGGAACCGTTGCTCGACGGCGATGGACCGCTGGGCGATCTCTCGGTACGTCTGAAACTGATCTACGGTCTGGGGGTACTCAGTCGCCCTGAATACGAAGATGCGGAACTGCTGATGGCGCTGCGTGAAGAACTGAATCACGACGGTAATGAATATGCGTTCACCGACGACGAAATTCTCGGGCCGTTTGGCGAACTGCACTGCGTGACGGCGTTACCGCCGCCGCCGCATTTTGAGACCTCTGACCCGGGTTTATACGCCATGCAAATTCAGCGCTACCAGCAAGCGGTACGCTCAACGATGGTGCTTTCCCTGACCGAGCTGATTTCTAAAATCAGCTTAAAAAAAGCCTTTCAAAAATAGACCGTCAACCACTTACTGTTTTTCTTCCGGCTGCGGCTGATAGAGCTGGCGATAATATTCCAGACGTTGCAGGTACATCTGCGCATTTGCCTTCGGCACCTCATCGGGAACCATATCGCGCGGCGGCGTTTTATTCAGATACTCCCGAAATGCCTGACTCGAAGCCATAAAATCTACAGCCTTATCAATAAGAAGCGGAACGTTGTCACCTATTTTAACCATGATGATATCTCCATGTATTCTCCGCGTCGGGGAATGCGCGGCCGCTAATTTTAGTTTAGGCTCAGACAGGGTTTTCTATTGAGGAAAACGTGCTTAATCGCAAACCACCATACAGAAACCGTTAACATCACGTTTTGTTTATTAAATAAGTATTAAATCAAGACGTTACACAATAAATTAGCATTATAATACTTGCCTTATTTGATTATTTTTATCCCATTAGTTGTGAATAATCCCGCTCTGCGCGCATACTATAGAAAATTCATCCTGGTTCCATCAGAAGCTATCCCATGAAAGAAGTCGAAAAAAACGAAATTAAACGTCTGAGCGATCGCCTGGACGCCATCCGCCACCAGCAGGCCTCGCTATCCCTTGTCGATGCCGCTGACAAATATGCCGAACTGGAAAAAGAGAAAGCCACGCTGGAAGCCGAGATCGTGCGCCTGCGTGACGTTCACAGCCAGAAGCTGAGTAAAGAAGCGCAAAAGCTGATGAACCTGCCGTTTCGCCGCGCGATTACCAAAAAAGAACAGGCCGATATGGGCAAGCTGAAGAAAAGCGTGCGCGGTCTGGTTGTCGTCCACCCAATGACGGCGTTAGGCCGTGAAATGGGCCTGAAAGAGATGACCGGTTTCGCAAAAACCGAGTTTTAACCTTCTGCCGGGTACGCGCACGCTTGCCCGGCCCGCCCTTTCCCTCCCCTCCCCCCAATTGGCCCAACCAATTATCCCTTAATCCGATCACTGGTTCACAGTTCATTAAAATTCACCTACACTAGCGTTGCCAATAAGCAACATTTGATTAACCATTCATTGTCATTACCCCTACATCCCAATATTGGCAGGGCCACTTTTACACATAATGTGACAAAGAGATGAGCAAAAGACTCATTGCATTATGCGTGTGACCCTCAGGAGACCTGCAATGAATCTCTGGCAACAAAACTACGATCCGGCCGGTAACATCTGGATTTCCAGCCTGATCGCATCGCTTCCGATCCTGTTCTTTTTCTTCGCGCTGATTAAGCTCAAGCTGAAAGGCTACATCGCCGCCTCCTGGACGGTCGCAATCGCGCTGGCTGTCGCGCTGCTGTTTTACAAAATGCCGGTGGATAACGCTCTGGCTGCGGTGGTGTATGGCTTCTTCTATGGTCTGTGGCCGATTGCCTGGATCATTATCGCCGCTGTCTTTGTCTATAAAATCTCTGTCAGAACCGGGCAATTCGACATCATCCGGTCATCAATATTGTCGATTACCCCTGACCAGCGTCTGCAAATGCTGATAGTCGGCTTTTCCTTCGGGGCATTCCTTGAAGGGGCAGCGGGCTTTGGCGCGCCAGTGGCGATTACTGCGGCTCTGCTAGTCGGCCTGGGCTTTAATCCGCTGTATGCGGCGGGTTTGTGCCTGATCGTCAACACCGCGCCGGTCGCGTTTGGCGCGATGGGGATTCCGATTCTGGTGGCCGGTCAGGTCACCGGGCTGGACAGCTTTGAGATCGGCCAGATGGTCGGCCGTCAGTTGCCGTTCCTGACCATTATCGTGCTGTTCTGGATCATGGCGATTATGGACGGCTGGCGCGGCGTGAAAGAGACCTGGCCTGCGGTGATGGTGGCGGGTGGTTCATTTGCTATCGCCCAGTACCTCAGCTCTAACTTTATCGGCCCGGAACTGCCGGACATCATCTCGTCGCTGGTCTCGCTGGTCTGTCTGACGCTGTTCCTGAAACGCTGGCAGCCGGTACGTATTTTCCGCTTTGGCGATATGGGCGCTTCACAGGTCGATCAGACGCTGGACCGCACCCATTACACGGTTGGTCAAGTCGTTCGCGCATGGTCGCCGTTCCTGTTCCTGACAGCGACCGTTACCCTCTGGAGCGTTCCGCCGTTTAAAGCGATGTTTGCCCCAGGCGGCGCGCTGTACGACTGGGTGATTAATATTCCGGTTCCGCATCTCGATAAGCTGGTTGCCCGTATGCCGCCAGTGGTGCATGAGGCAACCGCCTACGCTGCGGTCTATAAGTTCGACTGGTTCTCCGCTACCGGTACGGCCATTCTGTTCGCTGCGCTGCTGTCCGTCGTCTGGCTGAAAATGAAACCATCTGCCGCAATCCAGACATTCGGCAGCACGCTGAAAGAGTTAGCGCTGCCGATTTACTCCATCGGGATGGTGCTGGCATTCGCGTTTATCTCTAACTACTCCGGGCTCTCCTCTACGCTGGCGTTAGCGCTGGCGCATACGGGCAGCGCCTTTACCTTCTTCTCGCCGTTCCTTGGCTGGCTGGGCGTATTCCTGACAGGGTCTGATACCTCATCAAACGCGCTGTTTGCCGCCCTGCAGGCGACGGCCGCCCAGCAAATCGGCGTCTCTGACGTGCTGATGGTGGCGGCGAATACCACCGGCGGCGTAACCGGTAAGATGATCTCTCCGCAGTCTATCGCCATTGCCTGTGCGGCAGTGGGTCTGGTAGGGAAAGAGTCCGACCTGTTCCGCTTTACCGTTAAACACAGCCTGATTTTCACCTGCATGGTGGGTGTGATTACCACACTTCAGGCCTATGTCTTAACCTGGATGATTCCGTGATTGTGATGCCAAAACGCCTGTCAGACGAGGTTGCTTCTCGTGTGCGGGCGCTGATTGAAGAACAACAGCTGGAGGCGGGCATGAAGTTGCCCGCCGAGCGCCAGCTGGCCGTACAACTGGGTGTGTCGCGCAATTCTCTGCGCGAGGCGCTGGCGAAACTGGTCAGTGAAGGCGTGCTGATCAGCCGCCGGGGCGGCGGAACGTTCGTTCGCTGGCAGCATGAAACCTGGTCCGAACAGAATATCGTTCAACCGTTGAAAACGCTGATGGCGGACGACCCGGACTACAGCTTCGACATTCTGGAAGCCCGCCACGCCATTGAAGCCAGCACCGCCTGGCACGCCGCGATGCGCGCCACGCCCGCTGATAAAGAGAAAATTAAGCTCTGCTTTGACGCCACGCTCAGTGAGGACCCGGACCTCGCCTCCCAGGCGGATGTTCGCTTCCATCTCGCGATTGCGGAGGCCTCGCACAACGTCGTGCTGTTGCAGACCATGCGCGGCTTCTTTGATGTCCTGCAATCATCCGTGAAGCAGAGCCGCCAACGTATGTATCTCGTTCCGCCGGTGTTTTCAAAACTGACGGAACAACATCAGGCGGTGATGGACGCCATTCTGGCCGGTGATGCCGACGGCGCACGTAAAGCCATGATGGCGCACCTCAGTTTCGTCCACACCACCATTAAACGATTTGATGAAGACCAGGCCCGCCAGGCGCGTATTACCCGCCTGCCCGGTGACCATAATGAGATTTCCAGGGAGAACAAAGCATGATCATTTCAGCAGCCAGCGATTATCGCGCCGCAGCCCAACGCATTCTGCCCCCTTTCTTGTTCCACTACATCGACGGCGGCGCCTATGCGGAATACACCCTGCGTCGTAACGTGGAAGACTTGTCAGAGGTGGCGCTCCGCCAGCGCGTGCTGAAGAATATGTCCGACCTGAGCCTGGAAACCACCCTGTTTAACGAAAAGCTGTCGATGCCGGTTGCACTGGCTCCGGTTGGCCTGTGCGGAATGTATGCGCGTCGCGGTGAAGTTCAGGCCGCCGCCGCCGCCGATGCGAAAGGGATTCCGTTTACCCTCTCCACCGTTTCTGTCTGCCCCATCGAGGAAGTCGCGCCGACGATTAAACGCCCGATGTGGTTCCAGCTGTACGTCCTGCGCGATCGCGGTTTTATGCGTAACGCGCTGGAGCGCGCCAAAGCGGCGGGCTGCTCCACGCTGGTCTTTACCGTCGATATGCCAACGCCTGGCGCGCGTTACCGTGACGCCCACTCCGGGATGAGCGGCCCGAATGCCGCCCTGCGCCGCTACTGGCAGGCTGCGACCCATCCGCAATGGGCCTGGGATGTCGGCCTGAACGGTCGTCCGCACGATCTGGGCAATATCTCCGCCTACCTTGGCAAACCGACCGGGCTGGAAGATTACATCGGCTGGCTGGCGAACAACTTCGATCCGTCGATTTCCTGGAAAGACCTGGAGTGGATCCGTGAATTCTGGGACGGCCCAATGGTGATCAAAGGGATCCTCGATCCCGAAGACGCCCGCGACGCGGTACGCTTTGGCGCTGACGGCATCGTGGTCTCTAACCACGGCGGCCGCCAGCTCGACGGCGTACTCTCCTCCGCCCGCGCCCTGCCCGCCATTGCCGACGCGGTGAAAGGCGATATCGCCATTCTGGCGGATAGCGGAATTCGTAATGGTCTGGACGTGGTACGCATGATTGCGCTTGGGGCCGATAGCGTACTGCTTGGCCGTGCGTATCTGTACGCGCTGGCGACGGCGGGTCAGGCTGGCGTGGCGAACCTGCTGGATCTGATCGAAAAAGAGATGAAGGTCGCCATGACGCTGACCGGCGCAAAATCAATCAGCGAGATCAGCCGTGATTCGCTGGTGCAGGAACTCGGTAAGAGCTTACCTGCCGCACTGGCACCGCTGACGCAGGGTGATGCGGCGTAGGCTGGATAAGACGTCAGCCGCCATCCGGCAATGTAATGTGCATCGGGGATGCCTGATGGCGCTACGCTTATCAGGCCTACAGGGTGAGGGTGAACGTATTTTCTGCTATTCTGCCCCCCGCACTTAAGGGGGCAGTTAAGCATGTTGAATATCGTATTATTCGAACCAGAAATCCCACCAAACACCGGCAATATTATTCGTCTTTGCGCCAATACCGGTTTTCGTCTGCATATTATCGAGCCGATGGGCTTCACATGGGATGATAAACGTCTGCGCCGCGCGGGGCTGGACTATCACGAGTTTGCCGCCGTACAGCGCCATCACGATTACGCCGCCTTTGTCGCCGCCGAAAACCCACAGCGTCTGTTTGCTCTGACCACCAAAGGCACCCCTGCCCATAGCGCGGTGAGCTATCAGGATGGGGACTACCTGATGTTTGGCCCGGAAACGCGCGGTTTACCGGCGACCATTCTCGACGCGCTGCCCGCAGAACAAAAAATTCGTATTCCAATGATGCCGGACAGCCGCAGCATGAACCTGTCGAACGCGGTGTCGGTCGTGGTATATGAGGCATGGCGCCAGTTGGGGTATCCTGGCGCGGTATTGCGTCGTTGATTTCTGTCGGATGGCGGCTGACGCCTTATCCGACCTACGGAGCTGGTAGGCCCGGTAAGCGCAGCGCCACCGGGCATAAAGTCAGATGCCGTCGCCGTATTCGAACGTATGGTGAATCCCGTTAAAATGCTGATCCATATCCATTGACGGCTTATCGCTGTCGGGCTTACCGACAATCCGCGCCGGAACGCCCGCTGCGGTGGTGTGTGGCGGTACAGGCTGCAAGACCACGGAGCCCGCGCCAATCTTCGCGCCGCGCCCCACTTCGATATTGCCAAGGATCTTCGCCCCGGCGCCAATCATCACGCCTTCACGAATTTTGGGATGACGATCGCCGCTGGTTTTCCCGGTCCCGCCAAGCGTGACCGATTGCAGGATCGAGACATCATTTTCGATTACCGCCGTTTCACCGACCACAATCCCCGTCGCGTGATCGAGCATAATGCCGCGTCCAATTTTCGCCGCCGGGTGAATATCGACCTGGAAGGTGACAGAAACCTGATTTTGCAGGAATATCGCCAGCGCGCGGCGGCCTTCATTCCATAACCAGTGGCCGATACGGTAGGCCTGGAGAGCATGGAAGCCTTTCAGATACAGAAGCGGCGTCGAGTATTTGTCTACCGCCGGGTCGCGGGTGCGTACCGCCTGAATATCACAGGCAGCAGAGGCGATCATTTCCGGGTCGGCGGCGTAGGCCTCTTCCACCACTTCACGGATGGCGATGGCAGGCATAATCGGAGATGCGAGTTTGTTCGCCAGCATATAGCTCAGCGCACTGCCCAGGTTTTCATGCTTGAGTAGCGTCGCGTGGTAGAAACTGGCCAGCATCGGCTCACAGTCCGCCAGAGCCCGGGCTTCGGCTTTAATATTGTTCCAGACGATATCCAGTTCTTCACATGACATTGCTGACTCCAGGTATCAGGCTAACGACCGGCCCGTTCTTCGCGGGCCGGGTCATTTAATAAAACAGATCCTTACGGCTAGTGGCGACTACGCTCGTCCTTGCGTGCACGACCTAATAACGTCAATGCTGCCTCGCGCGCGTTTTTTCCGCAATACAATACTTGATAAATTTCCTCGGTTATTGGCATTTCGACACCAAAACGGTGCGCCAACTCACGAACTTCTTTTGTATTACGGTAGCCTTCAACCACCTGACCAATTTTGTCCTGCGCGCTCTGAACATCCATGCCCTGACCGAGCATCATGCCAAAACGGCGGTTACGCGACTGGTTGTCAGTACAGGTCAGAACCAGGTCGCCCAGACCCGCCATTCCCATAAAGGTGGTCGGATCGGCCCCCAGCGCCGCGCCAAGACGCGACATCTCCGTCAGCCCACGCGTGATCAGCGCGGTACGTGCGTTTGCGCCAAAACCGATGCCGTCAGACATGCCTGCGCCAATCGCAATCACGTTTTTCACCGCACCGCCCAACTGCACGCCGATGAAATCGGGGTTGCTGTAGACGCGAAAACTCTTACCGCAGTGCAAAAGTTCCTGCAAATCATCCGCGAAGGTTTCGTCCGTCGACGCCAGAGAAATTGCCGTCGGCAAACCCGCCGCCAGTTCTTTAGCGAATGTCGGGCCGGATATCACCGCCAGCGGGATGTCATCGCCCAGCGCTTCACGGGCGACATCCTGCAACAGGCGCCCCGTTTCCGCTTCCAGACCTTTGGTCGCCCAGACCAGGCGAGCATCAGGACGCATCAGCGGTTTAATCTGTCGCAGCACCTCGCCAAAGACATGGCTTGGCACCACCACCAGAATGTTACGGCTGGCCGCCAGCGCGGTGGCTAAGTCGCTTTCAAGGCGTAGCGTATCGGGAAAAGGCACATCAGGGAGGAACGCGACGTTGCAGCGGTCTCGCTCAAGGGTCGCGACATGTTTAGGATCGTGGCCCCACAGGACAACCTGGTGGCCGTTTCTCGCCAGGGTGATGGCAAGAGCGGTGCCGTACGAGCCAGCACCGATCACAGTCATTGAAGCATTACTTTGGTTCATCAGGCATCCTGATGTTCTTCAGTACCTTCGCCAGCCTGCTGCTGTAAATAGTTCATGAACAGCGCATCGAAGTTAACCGGCGCAAGATTCAGTTGCGGGAACGTGCCGCGTGAAACCAGGCTGGTGATGCATTCGCGGGCATACGGGAACAGAATGTTCGGGCAGTATGCACCCAGGCAATGCGCCATCTGAGTTCCTTCAATACCACTGATGGAGAAAATGCCGCCCTGCTGAACTTCGCACAGGAAAGCGGTCTCTTCGCCCAGGGAAGCCGTTACGGTAACACGCAGTACCACTTCGTATACGTCATCTGCCAGTTGAGTAGACGCCGTATCAAGATCAAGTTTAACCTCTGGCTGCCAATCTTTCTGGAAAACATGCGGCGCATTTGGCGCTTCGAAAGACACATCCTTGGTATAGATACGTTGGATCTGGAAAGCCATTTCGGTGTTATTTTGTTCTGACATGTGTAGAAAACCCTTTAGTGTTGTCCTTAAAATACTTGCGGCATGTTTTAACGCAGCAGGGGATCCAGTCCACCACGCGCATCCAACGCATACAAGTCGTCACAGCCGCCAATGTGCTGTGCATCAATAAAAATCTGCGGAACCGTCGTGCGGCCACTACGCTTGATCATCTCTTCACGTTTTACGGCATCGCCGTCAATCGGAAGTTCCTGGAAACTCACACCCTTACTGCTCAACAGCGCTTTTGCACGATGGCAAAACGGGCAGGTTACTTTGGTGTAGATCTCGATGTTGGCCATGACTTATCTCCCGTGTTGAGTAACGCGTTATTTCCCGCGCACTAATGGCAGGTTCTCACCGCTCCAGCCCGCAACGCCTTCTTTCAGCACAAAAACTTTCTCAAAGCCCGCTTTGATCAGTGCGTTTGCGGATTCCTGACACTGCATACCGGAACCATCAACCACGATCAGAGGCTTATCTTTGTGCTTTTCAAGCTCGCCAACGTTGTTGGCCTTGATTTCGCTCGGCAGCAGGTTAGTCGCGCCCGCGATATGGCCTTTGCGGAAGTCGTCACGCTGACGTAAATCCACCACAACGGCGTCTTCTTTGTTGATAAGACGCGTCGCTTCGCCGCGAGTAATAACCTTAACTTTAGACATCAGGCCTTTGAAAGTGGTGAACAACACCGCCACCAGTAACGCAATCCAGGCGATACTCAGTATGGGATGGCGGCCAACAAATTGCATAATTTCTTGCATGGGGGGTAACAACTCCCGACTCAGTGATTAAAAAAACCAGGAAAGGAGTATACCTGCGCGTTGGCGCAAATACAGCCAGAGCGTGCAATGGATTGCATTTTTGCGGGGCGCTACGGAAAAAAAACGTCGATCCGCGCCGTCCCCGGCTCGCTCTCTGCCCCATTCTTTGATCTTCTGAGGCTATTTTATCGATTCAGCTGTAGTAAAATTACGCAATTATTTTGTCTATTGAGTGTGAGGTTGTCGCAATGTCGGTTTCTAAAAAACCTATGGTACTGGTGATTCTGGATGGCTATGGCTACCGTGAAGACAGCCAGGATAACGCCATTTTGAATGCCAAAACCCCGGTAATGGATGCTCTGTGGGCAAAACGTCCGCATACCCTGATCGACGCTTCCGGTCTGGAAGTGGGTCTGCCGGACCGTCAGATGGGCAACTCCGAAGTGGGTCACGTTAACCTGGGCGCGGGCCGTATCGTGTATCAGGATCTGACGCGCCTGGATGTTGAAATTAAAGAACGTACCTTCTTCGCTAACCCGGTACTGACGGCTGCGGTCGATCAGGCGAAAAATACCGGTAAAGCCGTGCACATTATGGGCCTGCTGTCTGCGGGCGGTGTGCACAGCCACGAAGACCACATCATGGCGATGGTCGAACTGGCCGCAGAACGCGGCGCAGAGAAAATTTATCTGCACGCCTTCCTTGATGGCCGCGATACCCCGCCACGCAGCGCGGAATCCTCGCTGAAAAAATTCGAAGACAAGTTTGCCGCGCTGGGCAAAGGCCGCGTAGCGTCCATTATTGGTCGTTACTATGCAATGGACCGCGACAACCGCTGGGATCGCGTTGAGCAGGCCTATGACCTGATGACGCTGGCGCAGGGTGAATTCCAGGCCGATACCGCCGTTGCTGGCCTGCTGGCCGCTTACGCGCGTGACGAAAACGACGAATTCGTGAAAGCGACCGTCATTCGCGCGGAAGGTCAGGCCGATGCCGCGATGGAAGACGGCGACACGCTGATTTTCATGAACTTCCGTGCTGACCGCGCCCGCGAAATTACCCGCGCGTTCGTTAATGCGGATTTCGACGGCTTCGCCCGTAAGAAAGTGGTTAATCTGAACTTCGTCATGCTGACCGAGTACGCCGCTGATATCAAAACCGCCGTGGCTTACCCACCGGCATCGCTGGCAAACACCTTCGGCGAGTGGATGGCGAAGAACGACAAAACCCAACTGCGCATTTCCGAAACGGAAAAATACGCCCACGTCACCTTCTTCTTCAACGGCGGCGTAGAAGAACCGTTTGCAGGCGAAGAACGCATCCTGATCAACTCGCCTAAAGTGGCGACCTACGATCTACAGCCGGAAATGAGTTCCGCAGAACTGACCGAAAAACTGGTTGCGGCTATCGGGAGCGGCAAGTACGACACCATCATCTGTAACTACCCGAACGGTGATATGGTCGGTCACACTGGCGTGATGGAAGCAGCAGTTAAAGCGGTTGAAGCGCTGGATCACTGCGTTGAGCAGGTTGCTAAAGCGGTTGAGTCCGTTGGTGGCCAACTGCTGATCACCGCAGACCACGGCAACGCCGAGCAGATGCGCGATCCATCCACCGGCCAGGCGCACACCGCGCATACCAACCTGCCGGTTCCGCTGATTTATGTCGGCGCGAAAAGCGTAAAAGCGGTCGAAGGCGGCAAACTTTCTGATATCGCACCGACGATGTTGACGCTGATGGGTATGGAAATCCCGAAAGAGATGACTGGTAAGCCGCTGTTCATCGTGGAATAATCCTTCCCCATGAGGGGAAAGGCGTTTAATTCCATTACACGGGCCGTGAAACCACGCAGGTTTTCAGTCAGGCCCATGATTTACGCCAGCGTGTTGAGCGCTGGCGTATTGTTGTGCGCCTTTTCCGCCCATGCGGATGACCGCGATCAGCTCAAATCCATCCAGGCGGATATCGCCGCCAAAGAGCGCGCCGTACGCCAGCAACAGCAGCAACGTTCCAGTTTGCTCGCACAGCTCAAAACGCAGGAAGAGGCCATCTCCGCCGCCGCGCGTAAACTGCGTGAAACCCAGAATACCCTTGCCCAGTTGAATAAGCAGATCGACGCAATGAACGCGTCTATCGCGAAGCTGGAACAACAAAAAGCCATTCAGGAACGCAGCCTTGCCGCGCAGCTGGATGCGGCGTTTCGCCAGGGCGAGCATACGGGGATTCAGCTCATTCTTAGCGGTGAAGAGAGCCAGCGCGGGCAGCGTTTGCAGGCCTATTTCGGTTATCTGAACCAGGCGCGCCAGGACACCATTGCCGAACTGAAACAGACGCGTGAAGAGGTGGCGTCTCAGAAAGCGGCGCTGGAAGAGAAACAGAGCCAGCAACAGACGCTGCTGTATGAACAGCGCGCCCAACAGGCGAAGCTGGAGCAGGCGCGTAATGAGCGTCAGAAAACGATCGCCGGTCTTGAGTCGTCAATCCAGCAGGGACAACAGCAGTTAAGTGAATTGCGGGCGAACGAATCCCGCCTGCGCAACAGCATCGCGCGCGCAGAGGCGGCCGCCAAAGCCCGGGCGGAGCGAGAAGCCCGCGAAGCGCAGGCGGTGCGCAATCGTCAGCAGGAAGCCACCCGCAAAGGCACAACCTACAAACCAACCGAAAGCGAAAAATCGTTGATGTCCCGTACCGGCGGTCTGGGTTCACCGCGCGGTCAGGCATTCTGGCCCGTTCGCGGCCCAACGCTGCATCGTTATGGCGAACAGCTGCAAGGTGAGCTACGTTGGAAAGGGATGGTTATCGGTGCGTCTGAAGGTACTGAAGTCAAAGCAATTGCGGACGGCAGGGTGATTCTGGCGGACTGGTTGCAGGGCTACGGTCTGGTCGTCGTCGTGGAGCACGGTAAAGGCGATATGAGCCTTTATGGGTATAACCAGAGCGCACTGGTCAGCGTTGGCACACAGGTTCGCGCAGGCCAGCCTATTGCGCTTGTAGGCAGCAGCGGCGGTCAGGGCCGACCGTCACTCTATTTCGAAATTCGTCGCCAGGGTCAGGCCGTCAATCCACAGCCGTGGTTGGGAAGATAAGTTTTGCCTCACTTTCGTCGCACAATACTCTCACTCGCCAGCCTGCTGGCATTCGCCTCCCCTGTTTTTGCTGGCAAACTCGCCATCGTAATCGACGATTTTGGTTATCGTCCGCACAATGAAAATCAGGTGCTGGCGATGCCGTCCGCCCTCTCCGTTGCCGTCCTGCCCAATGCCCCACATGCCCGTGAAATGGCAACCAAAGCGCACAACAGCGGGCATGAGGTGCTGATCCATCTGCCGATGGCGCCGCTGAGCAAGCAGCCGCTGGAGAAAGATACGCTGCGCCCGGAGATGAGCAGCGACGAAATTGAACGCATTATTCGCGATGCGGTGAATAAGGTGCCGTATGCCGTGGGTCTCAACAACCACATGGGCAGCGCGATGACCTCCAGCCTGTTTGGCATGCAAAAAGTGATGCAGGCGCTGGAGCGTTATAATCTTTACTTCCTCGACAGCATGACCATTGGCAACAGTCAGGCGATGCGTGCCGCCTCCGGGACGGGCGTGAAGGTGATTAAGCGCAAAGTGTTCCTTGATGATACGCAGAACGAAGCGGATATTCGTCGCCAGTTTAATCGCGCCATTGAGTTAGCCCGTCGCAACGGGTCCGCTATCGCGATTGGGCACCCGCATCCATCAACGGTGCGAGTCCTTCAGCAGATGGTCTATAACCTGCCTGCGGATATTACGCTGGTGCGTCCGAGCAGCCTGCTCAACGAGCCGCAGACAGATACCTCTACGCCAAATCTGACGCCGCCGAAAAACGGTACGCCGGATTCGCCGCGAAATCCGTTCCGCGGCGTGAAGGTGTGTAAATCGAAGAAACCGTTAGAACCTGTCTACGCCAGCCGGTTCTTTAGCGTGTTAAGCGAAAGCATTACGCAGAGCACGATGGTGAACTACTTCCGGCATCAGTGGCAAGGCTGGGGCAAGATCGCTGCCCCCCAGAACGCTAACGCGGATTAATCGCTTTACGGGCAACGCGGTGGTGCGAGGCCGTTTTATCACGCCACCGGTATAACCGACCCGACCACAACAGCGCCTGATAAGCCGCCTTCGCGCTTCGTATGTTAAGCATCATGCGCTTATACATGCCGGAGGCAAATATTTCGGCGATCATCCGCTGGCGAATAAGCGTGTCCTGCTCCTTACGCACCGCATGACACACCCGCAGCGCTTCCCAGGTAATTTGTTGCTTAAATTCAGGATAGACGGGAATGCGATCCGCATAATCACTATTCAACTTTTCTAATAAACGCGTGATTTTAATGTAGTGTCGCTGGTAATGCAGATTACGCTCACCTTGTCGTTTCAGGCGGCTAACAGACTGATCGTGAAGAAAATATTTATACAACACCTGTTCGGTATAGCGTACGCGCGTGGCATTGAACATCACTTCCGTGGTCCACAGGATATCCTGATGATGTAATCCTGGAACAAAGCTAATCGCGTGTTTTTCAATAAGGGCGCGCCGATAAACGCCCATCCAGACAACATGCGTCCAGCGGCGTGAAGCCAGCCCCATACGCAGCCAGTCCGGGCCGGTTAATACCCCTGTCGACCGAATGCGATCCGTGGGAATGGATGGCCAGGTATGCCCCGTCTCAAGAATGCACCAGTCTGCATTACACTGCGCCACATCCAGGTCATCCTGTAGCGCCATGGTCATCAGCGTTTCATACATGTTCGGATACACCAAATCATCGGCATCGACAAAAGCAACGTAGTCGCCGGTCGCCGCGGCCAACCCCCGGTTGCGGGCCACGGACGCGCCTGCATTATCCTGATGCAACAGGTGAACATGTGAATGGGTATCGGCAAAATGCCTTGCGATATCAACGGAGTTGTCGGTAGACCCGTCGTTAACAATGATGATCTCCAGCGCATTCCATGTTTGTGCAATCAAAGATTCCATGCATGCCTGGAAGCTATTACCCGCATTGTATAACGGAATAATAACACTCAGTGTACTTGTGCTGCTTTTCATAGAATGGCCCGTCAGTCTTTAATACATTGGCCCTTTCTACCGTGCTTTCATTAAGAAATTATTAAGTCCAGTGGAGATGATGGTTAAGGCGCACAAAACACCCTACAGATGAGAAGCCTCACCATGTATACTACGCCTTCGTATTATACGTATTTAGAATACTTATCTTGAGGGAAGTGATGACCATCAGTAAGACACATGAAAAGGGCTATACGGTCTATTACAAAGAGGAAAATAAAGACCTTAAGTCCCTGATGGATAAGTATATGAATAACGAAATCAGTGGCAAACCGCTGAACAGCGGCAACGAATTCCGCAGCGTAGAACTTGTTAAATACCAGTCACGGAAGTTCATCATCAAAAACGATCGCGAAATAGACCCACGATTTGAGAAAAAGATTCAGAATTTTCTCTCCGGGCCTTTTTATTCTCAGCTGATCCAAAAACTGGACAGCCTGGCGCCACAAGTGCGTGCCTGTACCGCCGATCTCTACTGTGTGGCCGAGAAAACACGTTTTCGCCAGTGCTATGATGTGTATACCCTTCATGAATATATTGAAGGGGAGCCATTAAATGATATTAATGAAAGCAATAAAGAAGATATTAAGGCGTGTATTCAGCAACTGCACCGGGCAGGTCTGGCCTCCAATGATATTCATGCCGGAAACTTTATCCGCACACCTTCCGGGGAATTGCGCATCATCGACTTATCCTGCAAAGGAAGTCTGAAAATTTGCCAGGCAAATGATATTTTAGTATTACAAAATAAATACCATATGAATATTGAAGGTCAGGGTCTGGTTTATAAACTTATTCAGCTTAAAGAGAAATTCAGACGCTTATCCCGCAAGATGCGCGGAAAATAAAAACGCCATTTTACGGCCAGGTTCGGGAAAACCTGGCCGCCAGCAGGATGCTGTCAGTCCCAGCTCAGAATCACTTTTCCTGACTGGCCTGAACGCATCGCATCAAAGCCTTTCTGGAACTCATCAATGGAGAAACGGTGGGTGATGATCGGAGACAGATCCAGGCCAGACTGAATCAGCGCCGCCATCTTATACCAGGTTTCAAACATCTCACGACCGTAAATACCTTTAATAAACAGCCCTTTGAAGATCACCTTCGTCCAGTCGATAGACATATCTGAAGGTGGAATCCCCAGCATCGCGATACGACCGCCGTGGTTCATGGTATCCAGCATGGCGCGAAACGCAGGCGGCGCACCGGACATCTCCAGGCCGACATCAAACCCTTCAGTCATGCCCAGATTAGCCATCACGTCGGTCAGGTTCTCTTTCGCAACGTTCACCGTGTGGATGATGCCCATTTTACGCGCCAGTTCCAGACGGTACTCATTCACATCCGTGATCACGACATGACGCGCGCCCACATGTTTCGCTACCGCCGCCGCCATGATGCCGATCGGGCCGGCACCGGAAACCAGCACATCTTCACCGACCAGATCGAACGACAGCGCCGTGTGTACGGCATTGCCGAAGGGGTCGAAGATAGAGGCTAAATCATCGGAGATGTTATCCGGGATCTTAAAGGCGTTAAACGCCGGAAGTACCAGATATTCCGCAAAACAACCGGGACGGTTAACACCGACACCCAGAGTATTGCGGCACAAATGCGTACGGCCACCGCGACAGTTACGACAATGGCCGCAGGTAATATGGCCTTCGCCGGAAACGCGATCGCCAATCCTGAAGCCTTTAACTTCCTGACCGATACCGACCACCTCGCCGACATATTCATGCCCTACCACCATCGGAACCGGGATGGTTTTTTGCGACCATTCATCCCAGTTATAGATGTGAACGTCAGTGCCGCAGATGGCTGTTTTACGGATTTTAATCAGCAGATCGTTATGCCCGACTTCCGGTACCGGAACGTCAGTCATCCAGATGCCCTCTTCCGCTTTCAGTTTGGATAACGCTTTCATCTCACATCCTCAGGCAATAACGCCCAGTTGTTTACCAATACGTGTGAACGCCTCAACCGCACGCGTGATTTGCTCAGGGGTATGCGCCGCAGACATCTGGGTACGAATACGCGCCTGACCTTTCGGAACAACCGGATAGAAGAATCCGGTCACGTAAATCCCCTCTTTTTGCAGTTCGCGGGCAAATTGCTGCGCAACCACCGCATCACCCAGCATCACTGGAATAATAGCGTGATCGGCGCCAGCCAGCGTGAAGCCCGCAGCGGACATTTGCTCACGGAACTGACGCGCATTCGCCCACAGGCGATCGCGCAGTTCGCTCCCCGCCTCAACCATCTCCAGCACTTTAAGGGAGGCCGCCACAATGGCAGGCGCCAGGGAATTCGAGAACAGATACGGACGGGAACGCTGACGCAGCCACTCCACCACCTCTTTACGCGCCGCCGTATAACCGCCAGATGCCCCACCCAGCGCTTTGCCTAACGTACCGGTAATGATGTCCACGCGTCCCATTACGTCACAGTATTCGTGAGAACCGCGACCGTTCTCCCCGACAAAACCGACAGCATGGGAGTCATCAACCATCACCAGCGCGCCGTAAATGTCTGCCAGGTCACAGACGCCTTTCAGGTTAGCGATAACGCCGTCCATCGAGAACACGCCGTCGGTGGCGATCAGCACATGACGAGCGCCAGCTTCACGAGCCTCTTTCAGACGCGCTTCCAGCTCCTGCATATCGTTGTTGGCATAGCGAAAACGCTTCGCTTTACACAGACGAACGCCATCAATAATCGAGGCGTGGTTTAACGCATCCGAGATAATCGCATCTTCTGCGCCCAGCAGGGTTTCGAACAAGCCGCCGTTGGCGTCGAAGCAGGAAGAGTACAGAATAGCGTCTTCCATACCGAGGAAGTCCGCCAGTTTTTGCTCCAGCTGTTTATGACTGTCCTGAGTGCCGCAGATAAAGCGCACTGAAGCCATGCCAAACCCGTGAGAATCCATTCCCGCTTTTGCTGCCGCAATCAGTTCGGGATGGTTAGCCAGCCCCAGATAGTTGTTGGCGCAAAAGTTGATGACGTGGCTTCCGTCTGCCACGGTGATGTCCGCCTGCTGCGCAGACGTGATAATGCGCTCTTCTTTAAACAATCCTTCCGCACGGGCGGTTTCCAGATCGTTGGTTAACTGCTTATAAAAATCCCCACGCATTGCGATTCTCCAGACCAGGCAAATTTCAGCACATATTACCCAAAGCTATACATTGATACGAGATGACGCATCATCACTTCTTGAAAATGCAGCATAAATCACGCGTACCCGCACAGCTTATCGGTGAATGGCTGAAGCCTGGGCCGTGTAGTGATATGATAAGAAGTATTCGTGTCTGAGATTGTCTCTGACTCCATAATTCGAAGGTTACAGTTATGATCATCGTTACCGGCGGCGCGGGCTTTATCGGCAGCAACATCGTTAAGTCCCTGAATGATAAAGGCATCACCGATATTCTGGTGGTAGACAACCTGAAAGACGGCACCAAGTTCGTCAACCTGGTGGACCTGAATATTGCTGACTATATGGATAAGGAAGACTTCCTGATCCAGATTATGGCCGGAGAAGAGTTCGGCGATATCGAAGCTGTTTTCCACGAAGGCGCCTGCTCTTCCACCACCGAGTGGGACGGCAAGTATATGATGGACAACAACTATCAATACTCCAAAGAGCTGCTGCACTACTGCCTGGAACGTGACATTCCGTTCCTGTATGCCTCCTCTGCGGCAACTTACGGCGGTCGCACCTCTGACTTCATTGAGTCTCGTGAATATGAGAAACCGCTAAACGTTTACGGCTACTCTAAATTCCTGTTCGACGAGTATGTACGCCAGATCCTGCCTGAAGCCAGCTCGCAGATTGTGGGTTTCCGCTATTTCAACGTTTACGGACCGCGTGAAGGCCATAAAGGCAGCATGGCGAGCGTCGCTTTCCATCTGAATACTCAGCTCAACAACGGTGAAACGCCGAAACTGTTTGAAGGCAGCGAAAACTTCAAACGCGATTTTGTCTACGTCGGCGACGTGGCTGATGTAAACCTGTGGTTCTGGGAAAACGGCGTGTCCGGCATCTTTAACCTGGGCACCGGGCGCGCGGAATCCTTCCAGGCCGTGGCGGATGCCGCGCTGGCTTATCACAAGAAAAGCGACCTTGAGTACATTCCGTTCCCGGAAAAACTGAAAGGCCGTTACCAGGCGTTCACGCAGGCGGATCTGACCAATCTGCGCGCCGCAGGCTATGACAAACCGTTCAAGACCGTTGCCGAAGGCGTAACGGAGTATATGGCCTGGCTGAATCGCGACGCGTAAGAAGAAACATGAAAATACTGGTGATTGGTCCGTCCTGGGTAGGCGACATGATGATGTCGCAAAGTCTCTATCGCACGCTCAAGGCGCGCTATCCCCAGGCGATAATCGACGTGATGGCGCCCGCGTGGTGCCGCCCGTTATTGTCGCGTATGCCGGAGGTCAACGACGCGATCCCCATGCCGCTTGGCCACGGGGCGCTGGAAATTGGCGAGCGGCGCAAGCTCGGTCATCGTCTGCGTGAAAAGCGCTATGACCGCGCCTATGTTCTGCCGAATTCGTTTAAATCCGCACTCGTTCCTTTCTTTGCCGGCATTCCGCATCGCACCGGCTGGCGCGGCGAGATGCGCTACGGCCTGCTCAACGACGCGCGCGTGTTAGATAAAGAGGCCTGGCCATTAATGGTGGAACGCTATGTGGCACTGGCCTACGACAAAGGCGTTATGCGTACTGCCCAGGATCTGCCGCAGCCTCTGTTATGGCCGCAGCTACAGGTGAGCGAGGGCGAAAAGTCCCTCATCTGCAACGAATTTTCTCTTTCCGCTGAACGTCCGATGATCGGTTTTTGCCCCGGCGCGGAATTTGGCCCGGCGAAACGCTGGCCGCATTATCACTATGCGGAACTGGCAAAGCAGCTCATCGATGAAGGCCACCAGATCGTCTTGTTTGGCTCAGCAAAAGATCATGACGCCGGAAATGAAATTCTGGCTACACTGAATACTGAGCAGCAGGTCTGGTGCCGCAACCTGGCGGGAGAAACGCAGCTGGAACAAGCTGTTATCCTTCTATCCGCCTGCAAAGCCGTTGTTACGAATGACTCTGGTTTAATGCATGTCGCCGCTGCGCTGAACCGTCCGCTGGTCGCGCTGTACGGCCCCAGCAGCCCGGACTTTACTCCCCCACTTTCGCATAAAGCGCGGGTTATCCGTCTGATTACGGGTTATCACAAGGTGCGCAAAGGGGATGCTGCGGAAGGGTATCATCAGAGCCTGATTGACATCACGCCGACGCGTGTCCTGGAAGAACTCAATAGTCTGTTATTACAAGAGGAAGCCTGACGGATGCGGGTTCTGATAGTCAAAACATCATCAATGGGGGATGTGTTACACACATTGCCCGCACTGACTGACGCACAGCAAGTCATCCCGGGTATTCAGTTTGATTGGGTGGTAGAAGAAGGATTCGCGCAAATTCCATCCTGGCACGATGCTGTCGATCGCGTGATTCCCGTCGCTATTCGCCGTTGGCGTAAGGCCTGGTTTTCCGCGCCCATCAAAGCTGAACGTAAAGCCTTTCGCGATGCCGTACAGGCACAGCAATACGATGCGATTATTGATGCCCAGGGGCTGGTAAAAAGCGCGGCGCTGGTCACAAGACTGGGACGCGGCGTAAAGCACGGCATGGACTGGAGTACGGCCCGGGAGCCCCTGGCCAGCCTGTTTTACAACCAAAAGCATCACATCGCTAAAGCGCAGCATGCCGTTGAACGCACCCGCGAGCTGTTCGCCAAAAGCCTGGGGTACAGCAAGCCACAGTCCCAGGGCGATTATGCGATTGCGCAACATTTCCTGAGCAATCTGAATGCAGACGCAGGGCAATATGCGGTATTTTTACACGCGACTACCCGAGACGATAAGCACTGGCCAGAAGCAAACTGGCGAGATCTGATCGGCCAACTGCGTGATGCGGGTGTACGCATTAAGCTGCCCTGGGGTGCGCCCCATGAAGAAGCACGGGCAAAAAGATTAGCGGAAGGATTTGATTATGTGGATGTTTTACCACGAATGAGTCTGGAAGAGGTCGCACGCGAGTTGGCGGGGGCAAAATTTGTAGTGTCCGTTGATACCGGGCTTAGCCATTTAACCGCCGCCCTTGATCGACCTAATATCACGCTGTATGGCCCGACCGATCCGGGACTGATTGGGGGATATGGGAAGAATCAGTGCGCGCAAAAGAGTCATTCAGGGAAGATGTCAACTCTGAGTGCGGATGCCGTCAAAGTATCATTGCTTGATTTTAATTTGCTATAACTTTTAAAGAGATTAATCATGCTTCGTGGACACACGTTTTCTCGCTTTATCCGCAGCACGCAAAATAATCCGTTTAACGTTATCTATTTTTTATTTTATGCCGGGTGTCTGACGACCCTGGCGATGCTGCTGATCAATCCAGACGAAGCTTTAAAAGTTTTTATTGCATGTGCGGTTCTGTCGCTACCGATTATCGGTAAACACAGCAAGTCACTTCTGAGTGATAAGAAAAACCTGCTGTTACCCGTGATGCTGCTGCTCTTCGGTTTAGTACAAATTATTTGGGTTGAGATCTTTAAAGAACCGGGCTCATCCTTTACTGGCGCTTATCGCTCATACCAGAACGGCGGTAAGGTGATGATCTTTGCCGCACTGATTGCCACAGCCCTGCAATCGCCAATCGCATGTGCGATGAAAGATCGTATAACCCGCTACTGGGTGATTACGACGGCTGTTGGTTTGTATCTTTTTGCGGGTTATCAACTCCTCACCTCACCAGATCCGCTTAACTACCGTGTCGAACTGGGTTTTGAACATCCGACAGGAGCGGCTTATGCGTTGACGTTTGTCGCATTGCTCGCGTCACAGGCCATCATCAACTTGCGGCTAAAGCATACAATCCTGCTCTATTTATTACACTTTTTGGTATCACTGGCGGTTATCACTATAACGCAAACCCGCGCCGCCATTCTGGTCTATCCGGTTCTGAGCATAGGGCTATTTTTCTTACACTATCGGCATAACCGTACCGTTTTGCTGCGTACGTTACTGGCCTTTATTGTTCTCGCGGGGCTGGCGGCAATCCCTTTAAAATCGGTGATTGAAAAGCGCTATAACAGCTTCGTAACCGATATGCATTCTTACAGTAAGAAGAACAGTAATACCTCGATTGGCGCCCGACTCGCGATGCAACGGGCGGGTATTGATGCTGGAAAAAACCACTACTGGGGCCAATCACTTGAACAACGCGATGCTGGAATGCGGGATTTTGCCCGACAGGATACCTCGTTAAGAGGAGCACTTGGGTTCGTCGACATCCATTTGCATAACGAATTCATTGATACTTTTTCTCTTAAAGGGATTTCTGGCGTCATCGCTCTGCTCTTTTTGTATCTGGCGATGTTTTTAAAAGCTTATACACAACGTAGCCCTCTGTTATTCATCATTTCCAGTGCTATAGTTATCTATGGTTTAAGCGACTTATTATTATACGCCAAAGGTGAAACTCTGAGCAGTATGCTGGCATTATGCGCGGCGATGATGCTGACACCAGGCACGATGAGAGAGTTATGCCATGATTAACGCTTCAGATTATTTGCTGAGCATTATTATACCGGCATACAACAATGCCGAATTCATTACGGATACGCTGGCGTCTTTACATCAGGGCATCACTAATGAGGTAGAAGTAATCATTATTAATGATGGCTCAACGGATTTGACTGAAGAACGCATAAATGCGTTTTATCGCGAACATCATTGCAACAACGTGAAATACATCTACCAGGAAAATCATGGTGTTGCGATTACCCGCAACGTCGGGCTTTCACATGCGACAGGGAAGTATATTGGCTTTGTTGACAGCGATGACATTATTAGCCCGGATTATTTTTCGGTTCTTCTCCCTAAATTAAGAGAAGAGAAATATGATATCGTTGAATTCAACTTAACCCGTGACATTAATAATCTCTATCAATGCCAAAAAGATAAGCCGGATGCAGTAAAACAGAGTGAAATCACGTTAACGGATGAAAATTTAACGCAGTTATTACCCACTTTCCGTGCGGGTCAATGGCACCTTGTAACAAAATTCTTTCGCCGTGACATTATTGGGCAAGACCGCTTTGAAGAACATCATCGTTATGAGGACATTATTTTTTGTCCATTTCAATACTTTAAATGCCATAAGATCTTAAAAATAGATAACAAGCTATATTATTATCGAATAAACGATCGGAGCATTACCGAGAATATTCTTGAAAATGATGCACAATATATTTTCTTCGCCATGCGTAAAATGTGTGACTATATAAAAGAAAATGATGAAAAACGAACTGTAGCCACATTAATGATCATTAACTGCTTCCTTGAAGGACGCAAGTTGCTGCGCAAGAAGAAAGGTTATTATCGCTACGAAGAAGATATGATCAGTGACATTCAAGATGCACTGACATGCTGTGATACAAGCATCGTTAAAAGAAAAGTTATTTATAAAATGAAGTACCCACACATTGATCGTTTTATTTCAAAAATACGATTTAAAGCCATAAACGCTTGCAAAATGTTATTTGTTAGCAAGGAAAGTTAATATGTTTGATAAAGTAGAAAGAATTCTTATTTGCAAGCTTAAGTTTTATGGCGATGTTCTGCTCATTACCCCTGTTATTGCCAGTCTCCAGGCACGTTATCCGCACGCAAAAATTGATCTTCTTCTTTATAAAGACACCAGGGCAATTTTGGCTGCTGATGAGAGAATCAACAACTTTTACCTTATTGAAAAAAAGAAAGGTCTGCTGGAAACCATTAAAAATTATATATCGGTACGCCGCCAGCTGAAAAAAAACCACTATGACCTTATTGTCAACTTAACCGAACAATGGCCTATTGGCGCACTTATCGCTTCCCTACGCCGCCCCTCTATTGCCTTTAAAAGGGACAAGAAGCAGTGGAATTGCCTTTTTACAAAAGTCACACCAACAACCGGAACTCATATTGTTGAGCAAAACTTATCCATTCTAAAAGGCCTCGACTTTAGTGAAAGCGAGCTCAAAAAAGAGATGTTGCTCTGCTATCGCGAGAGTGACTATCAATATTTGCTGACCCAACTCCCCGCGCTTTTCATGCAAAAATACGTTGTGATTCAACCCACTGCAAGACAGTCTTTTAAGTGCTGGGATGACGAGAAATTTGCGCATGTCATAGATTATTTGCAGCAACGCGGTCTGCATGTTTACCTGACCTGTGGACCCGCAGTACAAGAACAGCAGCAGGTAGCGCGTATCGCCGGACTGTGTCAATCACCACCAGACCTGACGGTGGCAGGTAAAACGACCTTCCTGCAACTGGCGGCGTTAATCGATCATGCAGTACTGTATATCGGCGTGGACTCCGCCCCCATGCATATGGCTGCCGCATTAGGTACGCCGCAGGTATGTTTGTTTGGCGCCACAAATTATCAACAGTGGAAACCCTGGTCAGATAAAGCTGCGCTGATCTGGGCAGGCGATTATCATCCAATGCCGACCCGGGCAGAACTGGACAGATCCCGGAAATACCTGACCTGGATACCAGAACACGCAGTTATTGACGCTATCGACACTGTGCTCCATGATAGCAACCCGGTTGAAGGAAATGAGACAGCGTAAATGGATAACAAAACTAACGTAATTAATATTGCCTACTGCACAGATGCTAATTATCTGGAGTATGTTGCCGTATCCATTATGTCTGTCATAATGAATAACCCTGAGCAATCTCTCGCATTTTTTGTCTTTGTCTATGATGTCAGCGATGAAGACATTGCGAAGCTACAGTCGACCAGTAATAAAATTCAGGTTATCACGATCGATAAGGCTGATATTGAAAAATATAACAATGATTTTGCGATAAAACATCTCAATCGCTCAACTTATATGCGTCTGGCTGTGCCCCGTTTACTTAAAGACAAAGTAGCACGTTTTATCTATCTTGATGCCGATACGCTATGCTTTGACTCACTCAGTGAAATTAACAGCGTTGATATTGATAATGTTGTTTGCGCCGTCAGCCATGACTCTCTCAACATTCATGATAATAAACACGCCCGGCGATTAGGGCTGAGCATCGATCACTATTTTAACGCTGGTTTCCTTTATATTAATGTCGCGAACTGGATTAAGCATGACATTGAACATAAAGCAAATACCGTGTTATTTGAGCAAGGAAAATCATTGCCTTACTTTGATCAGGACGCACTCAACATTGCAATGAACGGCAATATTACGTTTATTGATAACCGCTGGAATTTCCTGTTTAACTGGTTTACTGACGAACAGAAAGAAAATTTCTTCTATCACAGTGACACGCTGCCAAGAATCATTCATTTTACGGGCGGAAGAAAGCCGTGGTATAAAGAACATACGGGGCTGTCGCAACAGCTTTATGTTTTCTACCACCATTTCACGCCCTGGCGGAATGCAGAGTTACGCTCTTATGCCCCTCGTATGAGACCTACCGATTATCGGGTGTACTCCCGTCAGGCGGCAAAAAAAGGAAATTATTTTACCGCCATAAAATGGTACGCAAAGTACCTCAAAACCAAGATTCATTAAAAAAAAGCTCCCCGAGGGGAGCTTTTTTACTTACCTTTGACTTTTTCGGCCAGATAGCCTATGTAGCTGATAATTGAAGTAATATATTTACCCTGTAGCCTTTCATGACGTGACTTCTTCTTATACTGCTTTGGCGTTCTGGCAGGCAACAACGGCACATTCGCCCATGGTGAAGCCTTCCATGCCTCCACAAAATACTGTGCAGACGGATAATTTGCCCAGGAATTCCAGGGTTTAGTTACCCCAATATAGTGAATAAGAATGGTATCCGCCGTTATATATTCTTTATAGCGTGATATATCTTTGCTTTTTAACTCTTGTTTTATACCATATATCGCATTGTAGATACGCGGTAAAAAGATCACCTTATTTAAGAAAAGAATATTTAAAACATCCTGATCGGGGAAAGAGAGTTTCTGATTTTTATCCAGGAGGATATCAAATGCAGCACCAATAAAGTTCTGCTCTTTCCACTTTTTAAGATTCGCATAGATCACACCAGAGTTAAAATAATCACTATTTTTCTCAATATCTCTGGCAGGACTATCATCGACGTCCCTTACTACCGCAGCAACATGCTCATCAAGGTTGAGATGACTCAATTCAACAAGTGAGCCTTTGCATATCACGTCTGCATCAATGTACAGGAGTGAATCAACTTTTTCGCCTAAATATTCAAATGCGATAAAGCGGAAATACATCGCATGAGACCAGGCATTACCGCTGGGCAACACCTTTAGCCCCTCGGCATCCATAACATATATTGAGATGTTAGTAGAGAATTGCTGCGCCAGCATACTTATTTTCTGTTGATAATCATCATCCACATAATCAGTAAAAAGATGGAAATGGATATTGATGTCTTTATTATGTATCAACACTGATGTCATCGAAATCGCGGCGCCAAACATGAAGTTTTTATCAACACCCCAGGCGATATTGAGTTGTGGACTCTCCCCGGCTGGTGCTTGATTAAAATCAAGTATCTTTTTTATAGACTGATGGCAATCAAAAATCATTCACTACACCTATTTAAATTTATTTTCAACAAGCCACTCAATGCACTTTAGCGCCGTGTAGCTTATTTTTAATATACATTATATGGCTAAATATAGAACGAATATATTTTCGCTGTATCCTTTCATGGCGTGACTTACGCTTATATAATTTTGCCGTATTTGCATTGAGTAACGATTTTTCGGCCCATGCCGATTTTTTATAAGCCTCAATAAAGTACTTAGAAACCGGATAGTTAGCCCACGTATGCCACGGTTTTGTCACGCCGACATAATGAATTAATACCGTACTCTCAGTGATAAAGTCCTGATAACGATATTCATTTTTATTCTTCAGTTCCTGGTCTACGCCATAAATACAATTAAAATCACGCCTCAGCAGGATCACATGCCCAACAAATAAGATATTCAGGATATCCTGGTCAAAATAAAGCAGTTCTTTCTGACGCTCATGCAAAACTTCAAAGGCTTTGGATAACAGTTTTTTTTCTCTCCAGACATGGAGATTAGCGAATACCACCCCTGAATTAAAATAGTCACGAGCTAACTCAGGAATACCCAGTCTCTGCCCGGATTTTAAACGTACTCGATCAATATCATTAACAACAGCCGCATATTCTCCGGCAAAATGAATATCCGTCAGTTCCCGCAGCGAATTTTTACAAACGATATCGGCATCCAGATACAGCACAGAATCCAGTTCACGACTTAAATACTCGAACGCAAAATAGCGATAGTACATCGCATAGGTCCATGCTTTAGTACTCGGCAACTTGCGAAACGCCTCATTATCGAAAACTAAGACCGTTACCGTTGTACCATACATTTGCGTGAGTCGTTCCACGCTTTCCAGGTACTCATCATCAACATAGTCCGTCACAACATAGAAATGGATATCAATATCAGGGTTGTTCACCAACACTGATGTCATTGAAATTCCAGAGCCAAATAAAAAATTTCGATCTACACCATATGCAATATTCAGCTTTTTGCTTTTCTGGTGTGTAGCGTTGTCGATAACCTTTTTTTGAATTATTACGTTTTCAAAATCAATGTTCATGATGAGATCACCTCAAACCCTGTATGTGATTTTATAACGCTTTTCTTATCGTTCTTTGTTTGATTTTTTGTGCTTTCGCCGCCGCTTGTTCAAGCAAACTGGCTTCCTTGCGAAGAATTTCACGCAGTGGCATCGAGAAATAAACGCGTAAAAAACGATAAATATCTCTCGAGGTCAGGCCAATTTCGAGTGAGGAGAAATAGAGTCCAATCAGATCCTTATCACGCCAGCGACGCGGTACCCGGCGACGAATTTGCGCGCGATGCAGATCAATCACGGAAAGTTTTATATCAGCCACATCAGCCGGTAATGGTTGCTGTAGTAAAAAATGGCAAATATAACAATCCCGATGATTCACCCCACCACGATGCATTTTCCCCACCATCTCCGCCAGTCGGGTGATAATGGTTCGTTTTAAGGTGAGGTCAGGACGTTCTTCACTCCACCTGGCGCAAAAGTCTTCAAGGCTTATTGCCGGCGAGAGATCTTCCGTGATGATAAACGATGTCCGCTGCAACGGATTCAACCCTTTTTGCCCAAACGCGACGCCGGTCATGGTATCAACATTCAGTGATTGCAGACGGTGAATAGCCAGCCACTCGCGATCTGCGCCAAGAACGGGCATACGCAAGGAAATGAGGTTTTTTAGCACTTCTTTCAGCGTGGTTCCGTGATGGTATTTCAGGAAATACCCTTTACCCATCATCTCAAAACGCAGCGTCCTCCGGGTCTCCAGAGCGCGGAAAACCTCTCCGTCCAGTTTCGTTACTTCGACAAACGGATCTTTACCTTGCCACTGCGTAGCGAATGGCTCTTTTAATTCAATCATTCTCAAAACCTAAAATGATATCAGCCGCTTTATCAGCCAGACTGTAGAGATCTTCTGTATCGGCAAAGTGTCTTGCATGACTTGCCCATTCACTTCGCTGCTCACCTTTCTCCAGCGCATCGCAGAGGGAATCATTCAGGACTTCCTGTGCAAAAGGCTCCGGTATAACAACGCCACACTGCGCAGCATTGATATAGTGCGCATATCCACAAACTTCGGTGGTCAACACGGGTAGCCCGGCGACAATCGCCTCTAATAATACGATTCCGGCCGCTTCCTGAACGGCAGGATGAAGCAGCAAATCAGCAGCAGACATCAGCGCTGAAATATCATCGCGCCCTGAAAAAAACTGCACCTGCTTCTCAATCCCTAATTGACGCGCCTGGGCCTGATACCGGTCGGCCTTGTCTTGCCCGACAACCATCAATTGCGTACGTTGACGTATTGCTTCAGGTAAAGAAGCTACCGCCAGTAACGTTCTTGGTACGCCTTTGCGTTTAAAATCCGAACCTACCTGCAAAAGCAGGAACTGATCTAACCCAATGCCATTTTTTTCTCTGACAATCTGTCTGCTGTTTTCAGGTTGCTGGCTGTATTTCCTGTCCGGGTATATCCCTGGCGGCAAAATATGAAAACGGCGATCCTCAGTATGATAATGATGCTTAAAGTCACCGATTTGCTTATTTGTTAACATCAAAAGCTCGGTATAAGCACCTTGCTGGAAGGTCGCTTTTTCAAAAGCTGCATAGTGCTTATAACGACTGGTCAGCTTATAAAAGAAACCCTTTTCACGGGCGACTTTTTCCGCGTAGCACACATCTGCCGCATAATAGACATCAAGCCCGGGCATTTTATTAAACCCAACGACGCGATCGACGGGATGTTGGCTCAGGTAACTCTGAACCCACTGATAATACTGCTCATTTTTTCCATGATTAGTTCTGGCAGTCACCGGAACAAGGATAATTTCAAGGTCGGAGGGACGTTCGCCCTGCCACTGTTGAGTCAATACCTGAACATGATGGCCACGTGCCGCAACCGTATGCGCTATTCGCAGGAAATCACGCTGCAACCCGCCATAGGGAAAATATTTGTACAAACAAAAAGCAATGGTCATGCAATAATATCCGCGTTACGTCGCCAAACATCCCAGGCCAGGCAGGTAAAAGCGCCGTAATCTTTGTCTGCAAACAAAGACTACCCTCCATATTCCCGGCGCCCTGAAGGCTGATGGCTGCCTGAATTTGCGCAGTAGTATACCATTGATTAGCTCCCGAACCGAAATGAATGTTTTTTAAGCAAAAAGTTAATTTTTAATTTCAAAACAATAAGATGTAAACCATTACTATTGAAAGACAGAGTACGATTTCACGCGTTATTCGGCGTTAACAGCCTGTTTTGATGTATCTGGAGAAAAACACCTACCGCAAATAATGTATTGTCAATTCAGGTGTTTTAGTGCAACAAGGATAAAAATGATGGTAAAGCCCAGGCTAAATACATAGAATCCCCAGCACATCCATCAGTCAGCTATTTACTATGCTCGAATTGCTTTACACCGCCCTTCTCTACCTTATTCAGCCCTTGATCTGGATACGGCTTTGGGTGCGTGGACGTAAAGCGCCAGCCTACCGTAAACGCTGGGGCGAACGTTACGGTTTTTACCGTCATCCGCTTAAACCTGGCGGGATCATGCTGCATTCCGTCTCTGTGGGTGAAACACTGGCGGCAATTCCTTTAGTTCGCGCCCTGCGACACCGTTATCCTGATTTGCCGATCACCGTCACCACCATGACACCTACCGGCTCAGAGCGCGTACAGTCCGCATTCGGCAGCGATGTTCAGCACGTCTATCTTCCTTATGATTTGCCCGATGCGCTCAACCGTTTCCTGAATAAAGTTGACCCTAAACTGGTGTTGATTATGGAAACCGAGCTCTGGCCGAACCTGATTGCCGCGCTGCATAAACGTCATATTCCGTTGGTTATCGCCAACGCGCGCCTTTCCGCCCGGTCGGCTGCTGGCTATACAAAGCTGGGGAAATTTGTTCGCAGACTGCTGCGGCGCATTACGCTAATCGCGGCGCAGAATGAAGAAGATGGCGCGCGTTTTATCGCGTTGGGTGCGAAAAATAACCAGCTCACCGTCACCGGCAGTCTGAAATTTGATATTTCCGTGACGCCGCAGCTTGCAGCAAAAGCAGTTACGCTGCGTCGCCAGTGGGCGCCGCACCGCCCGGTGTGGATCGCCACCAGTACGCATGACGGCGAAGAGAGTATTGTTATCGCCGCCCATCAGGCATTGCTGCATCAATTCCCTAACCTGCTGCTGATTCTGGTTCCTCGCCATCCAGAGCGGTTCCCGGATGCGATTAACCTCGTGCGCCAGGCAGGGCTCAGCTATACCACGCGTTCCTCAGGAGAGGTGCCGTCCGCCAGTACCCAGGTTGTTATTGGCGATACAATGGGCGAATTAATGCTACTGTATGGTATTGCGGACCTCGCATTTGTCGGCGGTTCGTTGGTTGAACGCGGAGGACATAACCCGCTGGAAGCTGCCGCACACGCAATACCGGTATTGATGGGCCCTCATACCTTTAACTTCAAAGATATTTGCGCCCGACTGGAGCAAGCAAGCGGGCTGATTACCGTAACCGATGCCACAACGCTGGTAAAAGAGGTTTCGTCTTTACTGACCGACGCGGATTATCGTAATTTCTACGGTCGACACGCCGTTGAAGTACTGTACCAAAACCAGGGTGCGCTACAGCGTCTGTTACAACTGCTGGAACCTTACCTGCCACCGAAAACGCATTGAGGGCTGTCATGCAAAAACGGGCGATTTACCCAGGAACCTTCGATCCGATCACCAACGGCCATATTGATATCGTGACGCGCGCGACGCAGATGTTTGATCACGTTATCCTCGCCATTGCCGCCAGCCCCAGCAAAAAACCGATGTTTACCCTTGAAGAGCGTGTAGCGCTGGCGCAACAGGCGACGGCGCACCTCGGCAACGTGGAAGTCATGGGATTCAGTGACTTAATGGCCAACTTCGCGCGCATTCAGCAGGCCAATATTTTGATTCGCGGCTTGCGCGCCGTGGCTGATTTTGAATATGAAATGCAGCTGGCGCACATGAATCGTCATTTAATGCCGCAGCTTGAAAGCGTCTTCCTGATGCCTTCAAAAGAGTGGTCTTTTATCTCTTCTTCGCTGGTAAAAGAAGTGGCGCGCCATCAGGGCGACGTTACCCACTTCTTACCGGAGAACGTTCATCAGGCCCTGATGGATAAGCTGAAGTAAAACGCTTTTACCGGATGGCGCGTCAGCGCGTTATCCGGCCTGCAATCCATCTTATTTCTGACACTGACGGCAGTAGAACGTCGCCCGTTGCGCGTGTTTAGCCGCAACGATCGGCGTACCGCAAACCCGGCACGGTTCCCCTTTACGTCCGTAAACCTGCAACTCCTGAGCAAAATAGCCCGGCTTACCGTCGCTTTGCAGAAAATCTTTCAACGTTGTACCCCCCTGCTCGATGGAACGCAGTAAAACGGCCTTAATCACGCGGGCCAGCAGCTCACACTCGACCTGCGATAATGACGACGCCAGACGGTCAGGATGGATGCCTGCCGCAAACAACGACTCGCTGGCGTAGATATTTCCCACGCCCACCACCAGTTTGTTATCCATCAGCCAGGGTTTAATTGCCGTTTTCTTCTTCGCACATTTCTGCTGCAAATAGGCCCCGTTAAAATCGTCGCTCAGCGGCTCAGGGCCGAGATGCGCCAGCACGTTATGCCCTTCCAGCTCTTTCGTCCACAGCCAGGCGCCAAAGCGGCGAGGATCGGTGTAGCGCAGGACTTTGCCATTGCTCATCACCAGATCAACGTGGTCATGTTTTTCAGCGGGAAGTTCTTCAGGAAGGATACGCAAACTGCCCGACATTCCCAGATGAATGATGATCCAGCCATCCGGTAACTCCAGCAGCAAATATTTCGCGCGGCGTTGAACGCTGAGAACGGGTTTATCGCTCAGGCGGTAGATCTCTTCCGATACCGGCCAGCGCAGACGTCCATTACGCACATTGGCATGCAGAATGGTTGCCCCAACCAGATGCGGTTCAATGCCGCGGCGGCTGGTTTCAACTTCAGGTAATTCAGGCATAACGTCTCCGGCTCTGTTTCAGGTCTCATTAATATGGGGACGGCCAGAAAACAAAAAACCCCGCCGAAGCGAGGTTTTTCACTACATCAAAGCGAGAATTATTTGATTTTCGCTTCTTTGTAGATAACGTGCTGACGGACAACTGGATCGAACTTTTTCAGTTCCAGTTTTTCCGGCTTAGTACGTTTGTTCTTCGTGGTGGTATAGAAGTGACCAGTACCAGCAGAAGAAACCAGCTTGATTTTCTCACGAATACCTTTAGCCATGATTTATTTCCTCTAAGTACTTAGTACTTTTCGCCACGGGCACGCAGTTCGGACAGAACTGTTTCGATGCCTTTCTTATCAATTACACGCATACCTTTAGCAGATACACGCAGGGTGACAAAACGCTTCTCGCTCTCAACCCAGAAACGGTGAGAGTGCAGGTTAGGCAGGAAACGGCGTTTAGTCGCGTTCAGTGCGTGGGAACGGTTGTTACCGGTCACCGGACGCTTGCCAGTAACTTGGCAGACTCGGGACATGTCTATTCTCCAAAAATCAAATTAGCTCGAGCTTCGTATGGGGTATTGGCGCCTCGTCAGGCTTCTCAGCCTGGTTATCGCAGTTCATTGTGAACTCTCGATTGCCAGGCCCAAATGCCAAACCCGAGATTCTCAAAGGTGGCGTAGTATACGCTGTGTAAGCGATGTGCTCAAGTCCCGAACAGACAAAGATCCCGATGGATCGCGCGAAGTGTTCTAAATCCAACCACGTTCGGCAAAAGAAACGTACTCTCCGCGCCCAATCACAAGGTGATCCAGTACTCGTATATCCATGAACTGACAACATTTTACGACACGTTCGGTGATGAGTTTATCCGCTTTGCTCGGTTCTGCACACCCCGAGGGGTGATTATGCGCAAGGATCACCGCAGAAGCATTTAATTTTATCGCCTCGCGGATAATCTCGCGCGGATGCACCTCGACATGATTCAGCGTGCCGGAAAAAAGACGGCTGTGTTTAATCACCCGGTGCCGGGCATCCAGAAAGATCACCAGGAAGATCTCCCGCTCTTCCCCCGTCAACTGGCTTTGCAGAAACTCACGCGTCATTTCCGGGCTCAACAACGCGTTTTCCTTCATCATGCGCGCCTTGTAATAGCGCCTTGCCAGTTCGGCAATCCCCTTAAGCTGCGCATACTTAGCGATACCGATACCTGTACCGCGAAATTGCGCGAAATCCGCAGACAGCAACCCATAGAGCGACCCACTGCGTTGCAGCGTTTCATGCGCCAGAGCCATCACATCTTTTCCTGGCACTCCTGTACGTAAAAAGAGCGCCAGCAGTTCAACATCCGTCAGCGAACCAATTCCTGACTTCAACATTTTTTCCCGGGGCATTAAACGTTCCGGCGCATCCATACGTTCACCTCCTTAAGCACGCCTCATGGTGGCATAGCTCCTGGGGTGAATCGACGCCCGTATTTCACTCCTGCGTAGCGCCTCGCAAAGTGAATTACGGGCAACTGCACGACGGGATTCAGGATTGTGATAAAATGTCCGCCTTCTGGTGCAATCCAACAGGAAAGATCATGATGAGCCTGGCTGGCAAAAAAATCGTTCTCGGCGTGAGCGGCGGCATTGCTGCCTATAAAGCCCCTGAACTGGTGCGTCGTTTACGCGAACGCGGCGCCGACGTCCGCGTGGCGATGACCGAAGCGGCAAAAGCCTTTATCACGCCCCTGAGCCTACAGGCGGTGTCGGGTTATCCCGTTTCTGACAGTCTGCTTGACCCTGCCGCAGAAGCCGCGATGGGCCATATTGAGCTGGGGAAATGGGCGGATTTAGTTATCCTCGCGCCAGCCACGGCAGATCTGATCGCTCGCGTTGCTGCCGGTATGGCCAACGATCTGGTTTCAACGATTTGTCTGGCGACATCCGCCCCGATTGCCGTACTTCCGGCCATGAACCAGCAAATGTATCGCGCCGCCGCCACGCAACATAATCTGGATGTACTCGCGTCACGCGAAATGCTTATCTGGGGGCCGGACAGCGGCAGCCAGGCGTGTGGAGACGTGGGGCCAGGACGCATGCTCGACCCGTTGACCATTGTGGATATGGCGGCAGCACATTTCTCTCCTGTCAACGATCTGCAACATCTCAACATCATGATTACGGCGGGCCCGACGCGCGAGCCGCTCGATCCGGTGCGTTATATCTCTAACCACAGCTCCGGTAAGATGGGATTTGCCATTGCCGCCGCCGCCGCACGACGCGGCGCCAACGTCACGCTGGTTTCCGGCCCCGTTGCGCTGCCCACGCCACCTTTTGTTCAGCGCATTGATGTGATGACCGCGCTGGAAATGGAAGCGGCAGTCCAGGCTGCGGTTCAGAAGCAGCATATTTTCATCGGCTGTGCTGCGGTTGCTGATTACCGTGCAGCCGCCGTCGCCAGTGAAAAAATTAAGAAACAGGCGACGCAGGGCGATGAATTAACAGTAAAAATGGTCAAGAACCCTGATATTGTCGCCGGGGTCGCCGCACTCAAAGACAAGCGGCCTTATGTCGTTGGGTTTGCCGCGGAAACAAATAATGTGGAAGAATACGCCCGGCAAAAACGTATCCGCAAAAACCTTGATCTGATCTGCGCGAACGATGTTTCGCTTTCAACTCAAGGATTTAATAGCGACAGCAACGCATTACACCTTTTCTGGCAGGATGGAGATAAAGCCTTACCGCTCGAACGGAAAGCGCTCCTGGGCCAATTATTACTCGACGAGATCGTGACCCGTTATGATGAAAAAAATCGACGTTAAGATTCTGGACCCGCGCGTTGGGCAGCAATTTCCGCTTCCAACTTATGCCACCTCCGGCTCCGCCGGACTTGACCTGCGCGCCTGTCTCGATGACGCCGTAGAACTGGCGCCTGGCGCAACGACGCTGGTGCCGACCGGTCTGGCGATTCATATTGCCGATCCGTCTCTGGCAGCGGTAATGCTGCCACGTTCCGGCCTGGGCCATAAGCATGGTATTGTGCTCGGCAATCTGGTCGGCCTGATCGACTCTGACTATCAGGGTCAGTTGATGGTTTCCATCTGGAACCGTGGCCAGGACAGCTTTACCATTGAGCCGGGCGAACGTATTGCTCAGATGGTTTTCGTACCAGTTGTACAGGCCGAATTTAATCTGGTGGAAGAGTTTGAAGCCACCGACCGTGGTGAAGGCGGCTTCGGCCATTCTGGTCGCAAGTAAGACATTTACGCATCCTGATAACGACATAACATCGCCGCAAACGCTGAGTTTGCGGTCATAGTGTGGATGCTCGCCTGGCAAGTGCTTATTTTCAGGGGTATTTTGTAACATGGCAGAAAAACAAACTGCGAAAAGGAATCGTCGCGAAGAAATACTTCAGTCTCTGGCGCTGATGCTGGAATCCAGCGATGGAAGCCAACGCATCACAACAGCGAAACTGGCAGCCTCCGTCGGCGTTTCTGAAGCGGCGCTGTATCGCCATTTTCCCAGTAAGACTCGCATGTTCGATAGTCTGATTGAGTTTATCGAAGACAGTCTGATTACCCGTATCAATCTGATCTTAAAAGATGAGAAAGACACCAGCGCGCGTCTGCGTTTAATTGTGTTGTTGATTCTGGGCTTCGGCGAACGCAACCCAGGCCTGACGCGTATCCTCACCGGTCATGCGTTAATGTTTGAACAAGATCGCCTGCAAGGACGGATTAACCAGCTGTTTGAGCGCATTGAAGCGCAGCTGCGTCAGGTTCTGCGGGAAAAAAGAATGCGCGAAGGCGAAGGGTACGCCACGGATGAAACCCTGCTGGCAAGTCAGTTGCTGGCGTTTTGTGAAGGGATGTTGTCCCGCTTTGTACGCAGCGAGTTCAAATACCGCCCAACGGACGATTTCGACGCCCGCTGGCCGTTGGTTGCTGCGCAATTGCAGTAACAGCGTAGCCGGATGGCGGCGATGCCTTATCCGGCCTTACAGGCCCGGTAAGCGCTACGCCGCCGGGCAATTCACTTAAACCCCGTACGCTTCCCGATACGCGCGCACTGCCGCCAGATGTTCCGCCATCTCTGGTTTCTCTTCCAGATACGCAATCAGGTCTTTCAGCGTGATAATCGAGATCACCTGACACCCGTAATCGCGTTCAACTTCCTGAATCGCGGAAATCTCGCCACGGCCACGCTCCTGACGATCCAAAGAAATCAGCACCCCCGCCAGACTTGCGCCATTCGCCTGGATAATCTCCATCGATTCACGAATTGCAGTACCCGCAGTGATCACATCATCCACCAGCATCACGCGTCCCTGTAATGGACTCCCGACCAGACTTCCGCCTTCACCGTGGTCTTTGGCTTCCTTACGGTTAAAGCAGTACGGCAGGTCTTTGTCATGGTGTTCCGCCAGTGCAACAGCGGTGGTCGTCGCAATCGGGATACCTTTATAGGCCGGACCAAACAGCAGATCGAAATCGATACCCGAATCCACCAACGCTTCGGCATAAAAACGTCCCAGCAGAGCCAGATCGCGCCCGGTATTAAACAGCCCGGCGTTGAAGAAATAGGGGCTTTTGCGCCCGGATTTCAGCGTAAATTCACCAAACTTTAGTACCTGCTTGTTAAGCGCAAACTCAATAAACTGGCGCTGATACGGTTTCATGGATTCGCTCCTCATTTCACTTTATTACAGACAAAAAAAAGGCGACTCGCTGGTCGCCTTAAAATCAATTTTCTAACGCCGCTTTCTGCGTCGCTACAATGGATTCGATTCCCCCTCGGGCTAATGCCAACAAGGTAAGGAGTTCTTCGTGACTGAACGGCTCGCCTTCTGCCGTTCCCTGCACTTCAATAATTCGACCGTCTTCGGTCATTACCACGTTCATATCGGTTTCAGCCGCGGAGTCTTCAACGTACTCCAGATCGCAGAGCGCTTCACCATTCACGATGCCGACGGAAACCGCAGCCACCATCCCTTTCATCGGGTTGGTTTTCAGCTTACCGTTCGCGACCAGCTTGTTCAGCGCATCGGCCAGCGCAACACAAGCCCCGGAGATAGATGCAGTACGCGTACCGCCGTCCGCCTGGATCACATCGCAATCCAGAGTGATAGTAAACTCGCCAAGCGTTTTAAGATCGACAGCAGCGCGCAGCGCGCGGGCGATCAGACGCTGGATTTCCATCGTGCGGCCGCCCTGCTTGCCTTTCGCCGCTTCACGCGCGTTACGGGTATGCGTAGCGCGTGGCAACATGCCATATTCTGCGGTGATCCACCCCTGGCCCTGCCCTTTCAAAAAGCGCGGTACGCCTTCTTCGATGGATGCCGTGCACAGCACTTTGGTATCTCCAAATTCGACCAGCACCGAGCCTTCAGCGTGTTTTGTATAGTTACGGGTCAGGGTTACGGGACGCACCTGATTAGCGCTACGGCCTGCTGGACGCATATTGAGATCTCCGGCTTGAAACGAATGTGGCTGCGCATTATACGGACTTCCGGCGGTTATTCCTATCCTGACAAGGCATGGATGGCTATAATCCTTCCATCTCTCCTTTAAAAACAGGAACGTCTATGATCCGCAGTATGACCGCCTACGCCCGGCGTGAAATCAAGGGTGAATGGGGTAGCGCTACCTGGGAAATGCGCTCGGTAAACCAGCGTTATCTGGAAACGTATTTTCGTCTGCCGGAACAGTTCCGTAGCCTTGAACCTGTTGTACGCGAACGCATTCGTACACGCCTGACGCGCGGAAAAATCGAATGTACTTTACGCTTTGAACCCGATGCCAGCGCGCAAGGCGAACTCATTCTGAATGAGAAGCTGGCAAAGCAGCTCGTTGCCTCCGCGAACTGGGTCAAAATGCAGAGCGATGAAGGGGAAATCAACCCGGTAGATATCCTGCGTTGGCCGGGCGTCATGGCCGCCCAGGAACAGGATCTGGACGCGATTGCCGCAGAGATCCTCGCCGCGCTGGACGGGACGCTGGATGACTTCATTGTCGCCCGGGAAACCGAAGGTCAGGCTTTGAAAGCGCTGATTGAGCAGCGTCTGGAAGGCGTCAGCGCTGAGGTAGTGAAAGTCCGTGCCCATATGCCGGAAATCCTGCAATGGCAGCGCGAACGTCTGGTAGCAAAACTGGAAGACGCACAGGTACAACTGGAAAATAACCGTCTGGAGCAAGAGCTGGTGCTGATGGCACAGCGCATTGACGTGGCGGAAGAGCTGGATCGTCTGGACGCGCACGTCAAAGAAACCTACAACATCCTGAAGAAAAAAGAGGCGGTTGGCCGTCGTCTGGACTTTATGATGCAGGAGTTCAACCGCGAGTCGAACACGCTGGCCTCCAAATCCATCAATGCTGATGTCACCAATTCTGCAATTGAGCTGAAAGTATTGATCGAGCAAATGCGCGAGCAAATACAGAATATCGAGTAAACCTCATTCCCACGTAGCCCGTCGCGATGCGATGGCGCTACGTGCTTCCTTTACACTCCGTACTGCCCTCGCCACTTTCGGATTACTTTTTCTTATTCATTTTCTAATCCATTAAAAATGAATAGCGCATAAATAGCGGATTAATCGCAATATCCGCATAAACTATAGTTATCAAAATTGCTTCACCTTAGAAAATCTCAATCGTGATATTACGCACAAATCGTTAGTCTTTGCCCTCAGTAAACCAGGGGGAAGACATGCTGTTACACGTTCTCTACTTAATTGGCATTACTGCCGAAGCCATGACCGGGGCGCTCGCTGCGGGTCGACGCCGCATGGATACATTTGGCGTTATTATCATTGCCACCGCGACAGCAATTGGCGGCGGTTCCGTACGCGATATTCTGCTCGGTCACTATCCGCTCGGTTGGGTACAGCACCCTGAGTACGTGATTATTGTCGCTTCTGCTGCGGTTCTGACGACGATCGTCGCCCCTGTAATGCCTTACCTACGCAAACTGTTCCTTGTACTTGATGCGCTGGGCTTAGTGGTCTTTTCTATTATCGGCGCTCAGGTTGCGCTGGATATGGGGCATAGCCCGGTCATCGCTATTGTGGCGGCTGTCATTACCGGCGTATTTGGCGGCGTATTGCGTGACATGTTCTGCAAACGTATTCCGCTGGTCTTCCAGAAAGAGCTGTATGCTGGTGTTTCCTTTGCGTCTGCCGTGTTGTACATCGCGCTACAACACTACGTATCCAACCAAGACGTCGTGGTTATCTCCACGCTGGTTTTTGGCTTTACCGCTCGCTTGCTGGCGCTGCGTCTCAAACTTGGCCTGCCGGTGTTTTACTATCGCCACGAAGGTCACTAAGGGCTAAAGCCGTTAATATGCCGGGCAGCCAGCCAGTTGCCCAACGCCCGTATTTCCGGGTTATCCCGCCACTGGATGACCCGCCTGGCGCGCCCCTCCCCTGTCGTCGGAAGCTGTTGCCAGTATTCTGCCGTGCGTGCCAGTAACTGCCCCCATGAACGATCGCCGTTGGCCTTAAGCGCCCCCTGCGTTAACGGTATGCCCATCGCCATCACCCAGCGGATAAATGGCCGATGCCGCACCAGGTTAAACTGATGCCACAATTGCTTGCTTTTTTCTTTACTAAACCCAGGTGTCGCCTGTAGTTGTTCCTGCGTTAACGCGAGCCAGGAGAAAATATGCTCGAAACGATGCGCCTGGTGAAGCACACGCCATCCTGCTTCCCCCATCCCGTCAACCTCCAGCGCCTCCTTCGACCCCAGCCAGACCAGCCTGGCGATGAACTGCTCCTGGCATACCTCAGTCGCATAAAAACAGGTTAATGCGTTATAGCGATTCCCCGGCGGTGCGGGCTTATCCCGTTGAGTGCTACGCCAGACAACCTTATCAATACGCGGAATCCCCTGTCCGGCAAGGCTGACAAGAATGTGGTCACCTGGCGCAATGTCCCACTCCTCCCAGCGCCTGACAGACCCTACATTTACGCGCTTCACCCGTTTATCATCCAGCATCACTGGCGCAAGCGACGCCACAACCGAGATTTTCCCGCTCTTGCCGACAGCGAACTGAACCCCGGTGACTTCAGCCACTTTCGCGACCGGAGGATACTTCCAGGCAACCAGCCAGTCACCCTGACCGGGCATCCAGTGTCTGGCCTCAGGTTCTTTACCCGTTCTTACCACGACTCCATCAGTAACGAACGGTAATCCCGTTGTCCACCATGCTGTACGCACACGTTCAACATCATCAGCGCTTTTCACCGGTTGAGAATATTGTTGTGCAAAGCCAAATCCTGCCCCGGACAGTTGACGCAAGCGCTCAGGCATCGTTGCCGGGCCATCAGGCCATGCCCAGATGAAAACAGACAGCGACTGGAGCGACGAGGTGTTATTCTGGCGCATCATCATTCCGGCGACCTTCGAGCGGGCATTCATTCCTCCCATTTGTCGCTGAATATGGTTGTCGTGCAGCAAAAAAATCTCACCCTGCAACGTGCTATTGGCAAGCGCGCCTTTTGTGCTTTGCGGTACTGCGGGTATTAAACGCACCTTCTGCGTCCAGTCCTCGCCTTTAAGCCCGTTCCCCCGACTAATCGCGCTGACCAGGCGCCCATCCCGGTATACGAGAGTAACCGCCACTCCATCCACTTTCGGTTGCACCCACAAATCGCTGCGCTTACGCATCCACTGCTGCACCGCCTGTTTGTCCGCAAGCTTTCGCACACCCGTATGCGGAACAGGATGGGGCAATGAGCCGCTCACTGGCGGCGCCAGTTCTGCCCCGGTATCACCGCCAAAGCAGCGTTGCCACTGCACCAATTGCGCGCTGAGCTGATCGTAAACACTATCGTCTACCGCACTAACCCCCTGCTGCCAGTAACTGTCGTTCCACTGGGCGAGCTGCTGCTGTAGCCGGGCGATTTCGTCATTCGCTCTGGCTGGCGACCAGTCAGGGCAAGCCGCCCATACCGGGAAATGCCACAGCAACAGACTCAGCACGATACTTTTCCCTCTTCTCATCAGTACCTCCGCTGTAGATTGCGGGCCAGGTATAACGCGGGGCGTCATCAAAACCGAGAGGCAAAAAGCGATCGTGCGAACACGCTTCCAGACATTTTCATTGATTGCAGTAACTACACGGTAAATCAGGAAACAGGTACGCAAAACGCAATAAACTGACGCAAAAAGTGTGACAAAGGCTACGTCACATAGCGGCGACGTGTATAATAAGCTCGTATGTAGGCTCTCTTTCGATAATCACATACATAAGATACTCATGGCTCAAGGCACGCTTTATATTGTTTCTGCCCCCAGTGGCGCGGGTAAATCCAGCCTGATTCAGGCGTTGTTAAAAACCCAACCGTTGTATGACACCCAGGTTTCTGTTTCACACACCACGCGCGCACCGCGTCCGGGTGAAGTGCATGGCGAGCATTATTTCTTTGTCGATCATCATGAGTTCAAAACCATGATTGGCAGAGATGCGTTTCTGGAGCACGCTGAAGTGTTTGGTAACTATTACGGCACATCGCGTGAAACCATTGAGCAAGTGCTGGCAACGGGTGTGGATGTTTTTCTGGATATCGACTGGCAGGGCGCACAGCAAATTCGTGAGAAGATGCCGCAAGCGCGCAGTATCTTTATTTTACCGCCGTCCAAAATTGAGCTGGACCGCCGCCTTCGCGGGCGCGGTCAGGATAGCGAAGAAGTAATCGCAAAACGTATGGCGCAAGCTGTTGCAGAAATGAGCCATTACGCCGAATATGATTACCTTATTGTGAATGATGATTTCGACACCGCCCTGGGCGATCTGAAAACCATTATTCGCGCCGAACGTCTGCGCATGAGCCGCCAAAAGCAGCGTCATGACGCTTTAATCAGCAAACTGTTGGCAGACTGAACCCACTTTCAGTATTATGCCCAGTCATTTCTTCACCTGTGGAGCATTTTAAATATGGCACGCGTAACTGTTCAGGACGCTGTAGAGAAAATTGGTAACCGTTTTGACCTGGTACTGGTCGCCGCGCGTCGCGCTCGTCAGATGCAGGTAGGCGGCAAGGATCCGCTTGTACCGGAAGAAAACGATAAAACTACCGTAATCGCGCTGCGCGAAATCGAAGAAGGTCTGATCAACAACCAGATCCTCGACGTCCGTGAGCGCCAGGAACAGCAAGAGCAGGAAGCCGCTGAATTACAAGCCGTTACCGCTATTGCTGAAGGCCGTCGTTAATCACAAAGCGGGTCGCCCTTGTATCTGTTTGAAAGCCTGAATCAACTGATTCAAAACTACCTGCCTGAAGACCAGATAAAACGTCTTCAGCAGGCGTATCTCGTTGCACGTGACGCTCACGAGGGTCAGACACGTTCAAGCGGTGAACCCTATATCACGCACCCGGTTGCGGTAGCCTGTATTCTGGCCGAGATGAAACTCGACTATGAAACGCTGATGGCTGCGCTGCTGCATGACGTGATTGAAGATACTCCTGCGACCTACCAGGACATGGAACAGCTTTTTGGTAAAAGCGTTGCAGAGCTGGTAGAAGGGGTATCCAAGCTTGATAAGCTTAAGTTCCGCGATAAGAAAGAAGCGCAGGCTGAAAACTTTCGCAAGATGATTATGGCGATGGTGCAGGATATCCGCGTCATTCTCATCAAACTTGCCGACCGCACTCACAACATGCGCACGCTGGGCTCATTACGCCCGGATAAACGTCGCCGCATCGCCCGTGAAACCCTTGAGATCTACAGTCCGCTGGCGCACCGTTTAGGTATTCATCACATTAAAACCGAGCTGGAAGAGCTGGGTTTTGAAGCGCTGTACCCAAACCGCTATCGCGTGATTAAAGAAGTGGTAAAAGCCGCTCGCGGCAACCGCAAAGAGATGATTCAAAAAATCCTCTCTGAGATCGAAGGACGTTTGCAGGAAGCAGGCATTCCGTGTCGCGTGAGCGGGCGTGAAAAGCATTTGTACTCTATCTACTGCAAAATGGTGCTCAAAGAGCAGCGTTTTCACTCCATCATGGACATCTACGCCTTTCGCGTGATCGTACATGATGCCGATACCTGCTATCGCGTACTCGGCCAGATGCACAGCCTGTATAAGCCGCGTCCGGGGCGCGTAAAAGACTATATCGCCATTCCAAAAGCGAACGGCTATCAGTCTTTACACACTTCGATGATCGGCCCGCACGGCGTTCCGGTTGAGGTACAGATCCGTACCGAAGACATGGACCAGATGGCGGAAATGGGGGTTGCGGCGCACTGGGCTTATAAAGAGCACGGTGAAACCAGCACCACCGCGCAAATCCGCGCTCAGCGCTGGATGCAAAGCCTGCTGGAGCTGCAACAGAGCGCCGGTAGCTCGTTTGAATTTATCGAGAGCGTTAAATCCGATCTCTTCCCGGATGAGATTTACGTTTTCACACCGGAAGGGCGCATTGTTGAGCTGCCTGCCGGTGCCACGCCGGTCGACTTCGCCTATGCCGTACATACCGATATCGGTCATGCCTGCGTAGGCGCGCGCGTCGACAGGCAGCCATACCCACTGTCACAGCCGCTTACCAGCGGTCAGACCGTCGAAATTATTACCGCCCCTGGCGCACGCCCGAATGCGGCATGGCTTAACTTTGTCGTCAGCTCAAAAGCTCGCGCCAAAATTCGCCAGTTGCTGAAGAACCTCAAGCGTGATGATTCCGTCAGCCTGGGGCGCCGTCTGCTCAACCATGCCCTCGGCGGCAGCCGTAAACTGGCTGAAATCCCGCAGGAGAATATCCAGCGCGAACTGGAGCGAATGAAGCTCGCAACGCTGGACGATCTGCTGGCGGAAATTGGTCTGGGCAATGCGATGAGCGTGGTGGTGGCGAAAAATCTTCAGCAAGGCGAAGCCGCAGCACCTGCCACAACGCAGTCCAATCATGGGCATTTGCCGATTAAAGGCGCGGATGGCGTGCTGATCACCTTTGCGAAGTGCTGCCGCCCGATTCCAGGCGACCCGATCATTGCGCACGTCAGCCCAGGTAAAGGGTTAGTTATCCACCATGAATCCTGCCGCAACATCCGTGGTTACCAGAAAGAGCCAGAGAAGTTTATGGCTGTGGAATGGGACAAAGAGACGGAGCAGGAGTTCATCACCGAAATTAAGGTGGATATGTTTAACCACCAGGGGGCGCTGGCCAACCTGACGGCGGCAATCAACACGACGACCTCCAATATTCAGAGTCTGAATACGGAAGAAAAGGATGGTCGCGTCTATAGCGCCTTTATTCGCCTCACCGCGCGTGACCGCGTGCATCTGGCGAATATCATGCGCAAAATCCGCGTGATGCCGGACGTGATAAAAGTCACCCGTAACCGAAACTAGTTTTATGAACTTACAGCGTTATGCGCGTATCTGCGAGATGCTCGCCAGGCGTCAGCCTGATCTGACGGTCTGCATGGAGCAGGTCCACAAACCTCATAATGTCTCGGCGATCATTCGCACCGCCGACGCAGTAGGCGTACACGAAATTCACGCCGTCTGGCCGGGCAGCCGTATGCGCACCATGGCGTCGGCGGCAGCGGGCAGCAATAGCTGGGTACAGGTGAAAACCCACCGTACCATCGGCGATGCGGTCAGCCACTTGAAGGGCCGGGGCATGCAGATTCTGGCGACTCATCTCTCTGATAAAGCGGTTGATTTCCGCGAAATCGATTACACGCGCCCAACCTGCATCCTGATGGGGCAGGAAAAAACCGGCATCACCCAGGAAGCCTTAGACCTGGCGGATCAGGACATCATCATCCCGATGATCGGCATGGTGCAGTCACTTAACGTTTCCGTCGCTTCCGCTCTGATTCTCTACGAAGCGCAGCGCCAGCGGCAGAACGCAGGCATGTACCTGCGTGAAAACAGCATGCTGCCGGAAGACGAACAGCAGCGCCTGCTGTTTGAGGGCGGCTATCCGGTGCTGGCGAAAGTCGCCAAGCGCAAAGGTCTACCCTACCCTCATGTAAACATGCAGGGTGAGATCGAGGCCGACGCCGCCTGGTGGTCCACGATGCAGGCGGCAGGGTAATCACATGAAAGGCCGTTTGCTGGATGCCATCCCGCTCAATTCCTTAACCGGTGTTGGCGCGGCGCAAAGCAGCAAACTGGCGAAAATTGGCTTGCACACCGTGCAGGACCTCCTGTTGCACCTTCCCCTGCGTTATGAAGATCGCACCCATCTTTACCCGATTGGCGAACTGCTGCCGGGCATTTACGCCACTGTTGAAGGCGAAGTGCTGAACTGCAATATCACCTTCGGCGGTCGCAGGATGATGACCTGCCAGATTAGCGATGGCTCCGGCATTCTCACCATGCGCTTTTTCAACTTCAGCGCGGCAATGAAAAACAGCCTGGCGACCGGGCGGCGCGTACTGGCCTATGGTGAAGCCAAACGCGGGAAGTACGGCGCGGAGATGATTCACCCTGAATACCGCGTGCAGGGCGATCTCAGCACGCCGGAGCTTCAGGAAACGCTCACACCCGTTTATCCGACCACCGAAGGCATTAAGCAAGCCACGCTGCGTAAGCTCACCGACCAGGCGCTGGACCTGCTTGATACCTGCGCCATTGCCGAACTTCTGCCGCCTGAACTTGCGCAAGGAATGACGAGCCTGCCGGAAGCCTTGCGCACGCTGCATCGCCCACCACCGTCGCTACAGCTTAGCGATCTGGAAACCGGGCAGCATCCGGCGCAGCGACGCCTGATTCTGGAAGAACTACTGGCGCATAACCTGAGCATGCTGGCGCTGCGTGCCGGCGCGCAGCGTTTTCACGCCCAGCGGCTTAGCGCGAACGATTCACTGAAAAATCAGCTGCTGGCCGCATTGCCGTTCAAACCAACGGGTGCGCAGGCGCGCGTGGTGGCGGAGATAGAACGCGACATGGCGCTCGATGTGCCAATGATGCGTCTGGTGCAGGGCGACGTCGGTTCCGGTAAAACGCTGGTCGCCGCACTGGCTGCGCTACGCGCCATTGCGCACGGCAAACAGGTGGCGTTGATGGCGCCGACAGAACTGCTGGCCGAGCAGCATGCCAGTAACTTCCGCAACTGGTTTGCACCGCTTGGTATTGAAGTGGGTTGGCTGGCAGGTAAACAGAAGGGGAAAGCGCGCCTGGCGCAGCAGGAAGCCATCGCCAGCGGGCAGGTACAGATGGTGGTCGGCACCCACGCGATTTTCCAGGAGCAGGTACAATTTAACGGGCTGGCGCTGGTGATTATCGATGAACAGCACCGCTTCGGCGTCCATCAACGTCTGGCGCTGTGGGAAAAAGGTCAGCAGCAGGGGTTCCACCCGCATCAGTTAATCATGACCGCAACGCCGATCCCCCGCACCCTGGCAATGACCGCCTATGCCGATCTCGATACCTCCGTGATTGATGAGCTACCGCCGGGTCGCACACCTGTCACTACCGTTGCCATCCCGGACACCCGTCGTAGCGATATTATCGATCGCGTCCGCAATGCCTGTACCCAGGAAGGCCGCCAGGCATACTGGGTCTGTACGTTGATTGAAGAGTCGGATTTGTTAGAAGCCCAGGCTGCGGAAGCGACATGGGAAGAGCTCAGGCTCGCCTTACCGGAGTTGAAGATTGGTCTGGTTCATGGGCGAATGAAACCCGCAGAGAAGCAGGCGGTGATGGCGGCCTTTAAGCAGGGTGAGCTGCACCTGCTGGTCGCAACAACGGTGATTGAAGTCGGGGTGGATGTCCCCAACGCCAGCCTGATGATTATCGAAAACCCGGAACGGTTAGGTCTGGCACAATTACACCAGTTGCGTGGACGCGTGGGCCGTGGCGCGGTGGCCTCCCATTGCGTACTACTCTACAAATCACCGCTCTCGAAAACCGCACAGAAGCGCCTTCAGGTCTTACGGGACAGCAACGACGGCTTTGTGATTGCGCAAAAGGATTTAGAGATTCGCGGCCCCGGTGAACTGCTGGGCACGCGTCAGACGGGTAACACCGAGTTCAAAGTGGCGGATTTGCTGCGCGATCAGGCCATTATCCCGGATGTTCAACGCATCGCCCGTCACATTCACGAACATTATCCGCAACAGGCAACCGCCCTGATTGAACGCTGGATGCCCGAAACCGAGCGTTATTCCAACGCCTGATAACCCCTGCCCGAGACCGTTTGTAAAATTTATAAATGCAATCGTTTGCTTTTACCATCTGGTCAGATAAAATCACCGCTTTTCCACCATGGGATTGCCTCTGATGTCTGTTAACACCGTCGAGTCGGCAAATGCGCAACCGGTTGCGCAGACGCAAAACAGCGAACTGATTTACCGCCTTGAAGATCGCCCGCCGCTCCCTCAAACCCTGTTTGCCGCCTGTCAGCACCTGCTGGCAATGTTCGTCGCGGTCATCACGCCAGCGCTGTTAATCTGCCAGGCGCTCGGTTTACCGGCACAAGATACTCAACACATTATCAGTATGTCGCTGTTCGCCTCCGGTGTGGCCTCAATTATTCAAATCAAAGCATGGGGTCCGGTCGGTTCAGGGTTGCTATCTATTCAGGGCACCAGTTTTAACTTTGTCGCCCCGCTGATTATGGGCGGCACCGCGCTGAAAACCGGCGGAGCGGACGTCCCCACCATGATGGCGGCGCTATTCGGCACGCTGATGCTGGCAAGCTGCACCGAGATGGTTCTCTCCCGCATACTGCATCTGGCGCGCCGCATTATCACACCGCTGGTCTCCGGCGTGGTGGTGATGATTATCGGCCTGTCGCTGATCCAGGTGGGTTTAACATCCATTGGCGGCGGCTATGCCGCAATGAGCGACAACACCTTTGGCGCGCCCAAAAACCTGATGCTGGCAGGCGTTGTACTGGCGCTGATCATCCTGCTTAACCGCCAGCGCAACCCTTACCTGCGCGTGGCTTCGCTGGTGATCGCGATGGCGGCAGGCTATCTGCTGGCCTGGTTTATGGGGATGTTGCCGGAAAACACCACACCGGCAACACAAGACTTAATCATGGTGCCCACGCCGCTGTACTACGGTCTGGGCATTGACTGGAACCTGCTGCTGCCGCTGATGCTGGTCTTTATGATCACCTCACTGGAGACCATCGGCGATATCACCGCCACCTCCGATGTCTCCGAGCAGCCGGTCTCCGGGCCGCTGTATATGAAGCGTCTGAAAGGCGGCGTGCTGGCTAACGGCCTGAACTCTTTTGTTTCCGCCGTGTTCAATACCTTCCCCAACTCCTGTTTCGGGCAGAATAACGGCGTGATTCAGTTGACCGGTGTGGCCAGCCGCTATGTCGGCTTTGTGGTAGCGCTGATGCTGATCCTGCTCGGCCTGTTCCCGGCAGTAAGCGGCTTTGTGCAGCACATTCCTGAACCGGTGCTCGGCGGCGCCACGCTGGTGATGTTCGGCACCATCGCCGCTTCCGGCGTGCGTATCGTCTCCCGTGAACCGCTGAACCGCCGCGCTATCCTGATTATCGCGCTGTCGCTGGCTGTCGGCCTGGGCGTTTCTCAGCAGCCGCTGATCCTGCAATTTGCGCCAGACTGGGTGAAAAACCTGCTCTCCTCCGGCATTGCCGCTGGGGGCATCACCGCTATCGTTCTGAACCTGATTTTCCCGCCAGAGAAGCCGTAAGCGAAATGCGGTGATGATCGACAATCATCGCCGCTGTAACGCTCTTTCACCATTCCCGCCTTGAGGATTGCGCGTAAATCGTGCATAACTCAGATGTGTGCACTTCGCGGGATGGAAGACCATGAAATTTATTGGAAAGCTGATTCTCTACATATTGATTGCCCTTTTGGTGGTGATCTTCGGCCTCTATTTTCTGCTGCAAACCCGCTGGGGCGCGGAGCATGTAAGCGCCTGGATATCAGAGAACAGCGGGTACAGCCTGACATTTGATGTCATGGACCACCGCTTCTCCGCACCGTCCCACGTTTTGCTTGAGAACGTCACGTTTGGCCGGGATGGCCAGCCCGCCACGTTAGTCGCGAAAACGGTGGATATCGGCCTGAGCAGTCGCCAGATAACCGATCCCCTGCACGTCGACGCCATCCTGTTGCAGGACGGCACGCTCAATATCTCCCCGCAGACCGCACCGCTTCCTGTTCAGGCTGACCGCCTGCAATTACAGAACATGGCGCTTAACAGCCCGGGCGGTGAGTGGAACCTGAGCGCTCAGCGCGTTAACGGCGGCGTGGTTCCCTGGCATCCTGAAGCGGGCAAGGTATTGGGGAATAAGGCGCAGATCCAGCTCAGCGCCGGTTCACTCACGCTGAATGATGTTCCCGCGACCAACGTGCTGATTGAAGGCAGCATTGATAAGGAACAGGTAATCTTAAGCAACATTGGCGCAGACATTGCGCGCGGCGCCTTAACCGGCGTGGCGCGACGCAACGCGGACGGCAGTTGGGTGGTGGAAAATCTGCGTCTGAACGACATCCGGCTGCAAAGCGATAAATCGCTGACCGACTTTTTTGCCCCGCTCACCGCTATCCCGTCTCTGCAAATTGGCCGTCTTGAAGTGACCGATGCCCGCCTGCAAGGCCCGGACTGGGCAGTAACCGACCTCGATCTCAGTTTGCGCAACCTGACGTTCAGCAAAGATGACTGGCAGACGCAAGAAGGCAAACTATCGATGAATGCCAGCGAGTTCATCTACGGTTCTCTGCATTTCTTCGATCCCATTCTGAATGCCGAATTCTCACCGCAGGGCATTGCGCTACGCCAGTTCACGACCCGCTGGGAAGGCGGTATGGTCAGAACATCCGGCAACTGGCTGCGTAATGGCAAAGCGCTAATCCTCGACGATACCGCCATTGCCGGGCTGGAATACACGCTGCCGGAAAACTGGAAGCAGCAGTGGATGAAACCTCTGCCAGGCTGGTTAAACAGCCTGACGCTGAAAAAATTCAGCGCCAGTCGCAACCTGGTGATTGATATCGACCCGGCTTTCCCGTGGCAGCTCACCGCGCTGGATGGTTATGGCGCAAATCTGGGACTGGTGCAGAACCATCAATGGGGCGTATGGAGTGGGAACGCAACGCTTAACGCGGCAGCCGCGACGTTTAACCGAGTGGACGTGCGTCGCCCCTCCCTGGCGCTGGCGGCAAACAGCAGCACAGTTAACATCAACGAGCTGAGCGCATTTACAGAGAAAGGGCTGTTAGAAGCTACGGCCAGCGTTTCGCAACTCCCCCAGCGCCAGACAAAAGTCAGCCTGAACGGACGCGGTGTGCCAATGAACGTCTTGCAGCAATGGGGATGGCCTGCGCTGCCCATTTCCGGCGACGGCAACATCCAGCTTACCGCCAGCGGTAATATCCAGGCGGACGCCCCACTGAAGCCAACGGTAAACGGCCAGTTGCACGCGGTAAACGCCGATAAACAGCAGGTGACGCAAATAATGCGGGCAGGCGTTGTGTCAGGAGTGGAAGTCACGCAACCACAGCCTGCGCAATAATGTGTTTTGCCCGGTGGCGCTACGCGTACCGGGCCTGTGACAGGTTTTCTCACGAAACGTCGCATGGACGCTATGTGAACTCATAATTCCCAAAAGATATGAAAACAGGTAACTCATGGATTTTGTGAAGATTTATATGAAATCGATCATAGTAAGGCGAAAGGCTGATGAAAAAAGTGAGTGGGGGGATGTGGAAACCTTGAGAAAGTAGCTATAATGCGCCCCGCCTCCATGTAGCAATGTGGGCGCGGAAGATCGTCGTCTCCGGTGAGGCGGCTGGACTTCAAATCCAGTTGGGGCCGCCAGCGGTCCCGGGCAGGTTCGACTCCTGTGATCTTCCGCCAAAGTTCCTCACTCTTCCCCTGGGTCTTAAGCCAATTCCCCAAACTCATTCCTTCATTGCGACCTGATCTTTAAACGCCCTCACCCATTATTAAGAAATCGATTATGGCTGTATCGTCCTGACGGCCAGGAGCAAACGGGAGAAAACATTACCTGGTGAACTAAAAGAAGCACAACCGCAGTTAAAAAGGATTAAGGGCGCGCTGATTCCCCTCGTCATATTGTGCGCCGGATGGCGCTTACGCTTATCCGGCCTACAAAATACAAACGGCAACGCGTATCGCCTCACATCGGGGGGAGTTCCAGTCTTTCGCAGCGTGCTTTTACCGCTTCGTGCAGCAGGCGGACTGCCGTCGAAAGCTGTTTGCGGTGCGGGCAGATCATGTTCAGCGGGACTTTCTCTCCCTGATAATCTGGCATCAGGCGCTGCAATCGCCCGTCACGCACATCTTCAGAGACATCAAGCCAGGATTTATACGCCATCCCCTCTCCGGCGATAGCCAGCCGCCGGATAACTTCAGCATCATCGCTCATCATGGTGCCGTTGACCTGTACGCTGCTGACGTCACCGTTGCGGATGAACGTCCAGCGGTCATGCAGGCGTCCGCGCAACACGAACGTTAACGCATTCAGATTCGCTAAATCATCGGGATGACGCGGATCGCCGTATTGCGCGACCCAGTCCGGCGAAGCCACCAGCACACGCCGGTTATCGGGGGAGACGGGCAGCGCGATGTAAGAAGCATCTTCCGTATTGCCGTAACGGAACGCGACATCAACCGGATCTTTAAATACATCGGCGACCTGATCGGAGAAAAACACCCGCAGGCGCAACGCAGGGTGGCGACGGCGAAACGACTGAAATACCGGGAGCAGTAAATTGCGCCCAAGATCGGAGGGCACGGCGATTTGCAGCGTACCGGAGATCTCATCTTCCGGCGTCTGAATTTTTTGCAGCCCGGCGTGCATCACCTCAAGCATCTGTCTGGCGTAAGGCAACCAGACCTCGCCTTCCGGCGTTAGCCGTAAGCTGCGGGTCGAGCGTGCGAACAGGCGAATGTTTAACGTAGACTCCAGCCGTTTGATGGCGGAACTGACCTGGGCAGGCTGTACCCCGGCTTCCCGCGCCGCATCGCTAAAACTGTTTAGCGCCGCCGCGCGAACAAACAACGTGAGATCTTCAAGCCGGAACATTTTCACTCCCCGAATATAAGTCCTGTCGTCGTGAGGCTATTTTTCCCGTTCTGCTGGCGGTTTACCATCGAATTATACAAACGATAAACCTGTTCCCACACCGGAGACGTTATGAAAGCCATCGCAATTACCCGCACCGCGCCAGAAGGCAGCAATATTGAGTTTTTACAGGACATTGACCTCCCTGTTCCGGTCGCCGCCGGACATGACCTGCTGGTTGAGGTGAAAGCCATCTCCGTTAACCCGGTCGATACCAAAGTACGCGCGGGTTTTAACGCAGAGACCCCGCGCGTGCTGGGCTGGGATGCCACAGGCGTAGTGAAATCAGTCGGCGAGGCGGTGACATTGTTCGCACCGGGGGATGAAGTCTGGTATGCCGGCGCGTTGGGCCGTCCGGGAAGCAACAGCGAGTTCCAGCTTGTTGATGAGCGCATCGTCGCGTTGAAACCCAAAACGCTGGATAATGCCGCCGCAGCAGCGCTGCCGCTGACCTCGATCACCGCATGGGAAATGTTGTTTGACCGCCTCGGCGTTGAAGAAGGCGGCAACGAAGGGGATACGTTGCTGATTGTCGGCGCCGCAGGCGGCGTGGGCTCCATCCTGACGCAGCTGGCCCGCAAACTCACCCGACTGACGGTGATCGGCACCGCGTCGCGCCCGGAAAGCCAGAAATGGGTACGCGAAGCCGGTGCGCATTATGTTATCGACCATAGCAAACCGCTGACGGAAGAGCTGGCGCGAATCGGCATCAACGCGGTGACGCACGTCGCCAGCCTGACCCACACTGATAAGCATTACCCGCAGCTCATCGAAGCCCTGGCGCCGCAGGGTAAGCTGGCGCTGATAGACGATCCAGCAACGCTCGACGCACGACCGCTGAAAACAAAGAGTATTTCGCTGCACTGGGAGTTTATGTTTACCCGCTCAATGTTTGAAACCGACGACATGCTCGCCCAGCATCAGCTACTGACCCGCGTGGCGCAGCTTATTGATGCTAAGGTGATTCACACCACGCTGGGCGAGCATTACGGAGCCATCAACGCGGCGAATATTCAGAAAGCGCACGCACAGCTTGAAACGGGCCGCTCCGTCGGCAAGATTGTGCTGGAAGGCTTCTGATAAGCCCCCAGGGGCGAGAAAGTCGCCCCTGCTTTTTTATGCGCCGCGTAAAACTATATGAACGGGTTGTCTCTTCCGGGACGAAATCGCTATGCTTGGCGCATCGCCCCTCTACCGCTAACGCCCATGATCAAAACGCTGCACATCGAAAACTACCGCTCGATTCGCCATCAGTCTCTGGAACTGGAACAGCTCAATATCGTCTTCGGCCCTAACGGCACCGGAAAGTCGAATATCTATAAGGCGATTCACCTGATGCACAGTGCGGCACAGGGGCAGTTCTCACAGGCGCTGGCGAACGAAGGCGGCATTCTGAAGGTATTCTGGGCCGGGAAAACGCGCAGCGACCAGTTGCGGCGCATGACTCTGGCGGTAGAAACAGAAACCTATGAATACGAGTTACAGGTAGGGTTTGTCGAGAAGCTCCCCTACCCGTCGCAGTTCGATCTCGACCCGGTCATCAAAGAGGAGTCTGTCTGGTTGAGCGGACACGCTCGCCGCCCCTCCTCACAGTTGATGAAACGTAAAAACCAGGTCGTATTCCTCAATAATATCCATCACGAGAAAGTCACCCACAGCGGCACGCTGTATGAGAACGAGTCGGTATTCGGCCAGTTGGGAGAGCCACACCTCTACCCGGAGGTGTCGCAGATGCGAGAAATGCTGCGCAACTGGCGCTTTTATCATGAATTTTCAGTCTCGTCTGGTTCTGCGATTCGTGTTCCGCAGGTGGGATTCCGCTCACCGGTTCTGGCCAGCGACGGAGCAAACCTGGCGGCAGCGTTCCAGACAATCGTCGAGATTGGCGATGAACTGCTGCTGATGCGGATTCTCGACCGGGCATTTCCCGGTTGCGTGTTCTACAGCGATAACAGCGGCGGCCGCTTTCGCCTGATGATGAAACGCGAAGGGTTGACCCGTCCGCTGGAACCTGCGGAGTTCTCGGATGGCACGCTACGTTTCCTGTGCCTGGCCGTAGCGCTGTTAAGCCCGCGACCGCCAGCTTTTATCGCGCTCAACGAACCGGAAAACAGCCTGCATCCGCAGATGTTGCCCGCCCTCGCCCAACTGATCGCCGAAGCCAGCCGCCATTCGCAAATCTGGCTCACCAGTCATTCGCCTGAACTGGCAAATCTGATCGAGAAACATGCCGCGTTTTCGCTGTATCAACTGGCGATGGAGGACGGTGAAACACAGCTTACCCGACTGTCGTAAAAGTGGGCGATGCTAACGCCCGTCTCGTTTGTGCCGCCATCTCTGCTATGATGCCTGCACATAAAAAAGACAAAACACCATGTTGAGGAAAAAATGGGGTCCACCAGAAGAGGGATGCTGAACGTCCTGATTGCCGCCGTATTATGGGGAAGTTCAGGGGTTTGCGCGCAGTACATTATGGAACAAAGCCAGATGTCGTCGCAGTTTCTGACCATGACGCGTCTGATATTCGCCGGGTTGATTCTGCTGATGCTCTCGTTTGTTCACGGCGACAAAGTATTTTCCATTTTCAAAAACCGCCAGGACGCCCTAAGCCTGCTGTTCTTTTCCATCATGGGGGCGCTTACCGTACAGCTCACCTTCCTGCTCACCATTGAGAAATCCAATGCCGCCACCGCAACGGTGCTGCAATTTTTATCGCCGACGATTATCGTGGCGTGGTTCTCGCTGGTACGGAAAGCACGCCCCGGCATTCTGGTGCTGACGGCCATTCTCACCTCTCTTATTGGCACCTTTTTGCTGGTAACGCACGGTAATCCGACATCGCTGTCTATCTCGCCTGCCGCACTGTTCTGGGGGATTGCCTCCGCGTTTGCCGCAGCGTTTTATACGACCTGGCCCTCTACGCTGATCGCGCGTTACGGCACGCTTCCTGTCGTTGGCTGGAGCATGTTGATCGGCGGCGTGATATTGCTGCCCTTCTATGCCGGGCAGGGAACGGATTTTGTGGTCAGCGGCAGCCTGATTCTGGCGTTTTTCTATCTGGTGGTCATCGGCACATCGCTGACTTTCAGCCTGTATCTGAAAGGGGCGCAAATGATTGGCGGGCCGAAAGCGAGCATTCTGAGCTGCGCGGAACCGCTAAGCAGCGCGTTGTTATCGCTGCTGTTGCTGGGCATCAGCTTCACCCTGCCGGACTGGCTTGGTACATTGCTGATCCTCTCGTCGGTGGTGCTGATTTCAATGGATTCCCGCCGTCGCGCCCGGGCGGCATAAGGCAAAAGAGTGGACTCCAATAATCTGGTCCACTCTTTTATCGCTTATAATGTCGCGTTAATGTTTATTAGCCTTTTGTATAATCTGCAATTTTTCTGGTCGATAAGCTTACGCGTCAGCGCCCAGCGCTCCCGATAAACCAGTTTATCGCTCACATTTAATTCCAGTGCGATTTCTTTAACCGACATGCCTTGTAAGAGATGAAACACAATTTGCTGCTCACGCAGCGTGAACAAGAAACTACTTGAACGGCATTTTCTATTACCATTAATCACCGCATTACAATGCACCATGAAAGCATCCATGCGCTCCCTGACCGCCGTAAGGCCATGCAGTCCGGCAACCGAAAGAAAAGAGGTATGGTCAGGGTTATACATATCGACAAAAAAGAGTATATGATTAAAACGCATTCGCTTTATCTCTTCCCCTTTTGCCGAGAGGGTAATATCGTGTTCGAGCGTGCGACTGCGTTGTTTATACGTCGCATCAAACCGCAATGAAAACGGAATAAAATTACTGTACTTATCGATCAGGTGAAAGGGTATATCTTCATTAAGCCCCATTTTCAATCCTGATTCATGCAGGGCATCTTCAAAAAGTGTATGAATGGCAATACCATCATAAATATTTTTCGTCAGGTAAATAAATTTAAAACGTAAGGATGAAGGGTTAAAATTAAGCATAACGTTATCCTTCGCATTAGTAGTTATAGGTATTGACCACGCCATAATCATCAATCCATGAGAGTGTTTTGACTGTGCCCTCCCCTTTTGTGTTTTTGGGTAAAACAACCGTTTTAGTTGACAATGGTGCCCAAAGACCATCATCAGGTAATTGCTTTATTTCTGTACCGTCATTCAACGTAAGATCCATTAATGTTACGTACAAAGGTGAGTTATTCTTTACTAACAGGCAGCGTTTTCCTCCACAATCAGATAAAGAGATGTGTAATTCTTTTATACTTTCCTCAAGGGTGATTGCTGCCAGTGCAGTGGGCCGCCAGAATAACTTCACCCGAGTACGAAAAGCGACCTGTAGCGCGCCCTTCTCCGCTTTACTATCAGCCACAGGAGGGACTTCCAGCGTGTTCAGCCAGAATAAAGACTCTCTGTCAGCAGGTAATGTATGCTGGTCGCCAGTAAACTGTACCCGCACCGCCCGGGATGTTTTTCCTTCAAGCCGAAAAATCGGAGGTAAAATGATAAACGGTGTTTTAATCTCCTCGGGACGATCAAAAATATTGTCTTTTTCAGTCCACAACTGCAATAAAACGGGTTTCAGCCCTTCATTGTAAATAGTAAATGATGTTTCGCGCGCCTTTTCATTAATTATCACTCGCGTGTAATTAATATACGTTGCCGACATAGCCGATGACGGCAATAAAAGTAAAATCAGGAAGTGGTTCAGAACATATTTTAGCCGTTTCGCCATGCCCCCTCCTCTATTTATAGACAAGGGTGAATGTCACTGCACCTCTGACATCGCCAGAAGAGACATTTGCCGCAGTCTGATATAAACCGGCACGCAGTGGCACGGTATAATTCGCATTGTCCTGAGCCGGATCATAATCCGTCAGGAGATATGCCGTATTAAACGACAGAGGGATATTCTGATCGTCCAACAACTGGATACCCACGCCACTCGCCGTTGAGGTGCTCGCCAGCGCAAAAACACCGTTGGCGTTATCAATAATGGCCGTGGTCGGCGTAAACAAATAGCTGATGCTCGACAACCCTGCCGGGCATTTTGTAAAGTTCAGATTAAAATCAGTACGCGCAGCGGTATAACCTATGCCACTAAAATCAGTTCGGCTAACAGCCGGTAAATTAACCGTGACATCCGACGTCGTACAGGTTCCCCCGGTGGTGGATATGATCAGCCCTCCCGCCAGAAAATCAGCGATCATATAGGTGCCGCTGCCAACAGACGTACTGCCCCCGTATGTCTGGTAGTGTCGCATATACATCGGGTCAAAGACGGAAGTGCTGCCTGCGGTTAACGATGTCGAGGTTTTTACAAAACGGATTTGGACATCCACGCCGAGATTCCATGAACTTCCATCGCCTGTCACCGTAAATAACTGCGAAGGCGTCTGCTGCCCTCCGGTCGCAATAGTAAGAGGATACCAGTCGCTGGTTTGCCCTTTTACCGTATAGCGCCAGCGAGCGATATACCCCAACCCGGTTTTTACCGTCGTGTTATAGACAGTATACGTTTGCCCATCGACCTGGGTAGTTCCCCAAACGGTGTAGGGGGGATACCCCTGTACCGCCATCGGGATGGCGTAGCTTTGATAATTGGTACGATGAGAGCAGGTCCATGCCGTCGGGTTGTAAGAGGTCGCCCATGTACCTAATAAATCGCCTACGGCAGCATCTTTACCCACCTGTACGGTCGTAGAGTCAAAGTACTGGTAGTAGCCATTGGTACGCTCACAGTTCACCCACGTCCCGTCCGCTCGCGCCACGCCGCACATCGCCACCAGTGCCAGAAAAGAGAGGGCAACGCCCGTTACGATAGTTTTCATCTTTCACTCCTTAATTACTGGCATACCGCATCAGCCCGACGTAAGTCGGCGACATCTGCGCTTTTCTGCTCTGATAAGCGGTAACTGAACTGGCACTCCTGACCCGATCCACTTCCCCATTTCACGCGCAATTTGCCCGCCAGATTCTTAACGCGCGCAAAACTTTGCCCACCCTGGGCGATGTAACCGACAGTATTGCCGCTCTCATCGACCACATCGGCGCCAAAAGGCAGCACATCACCGGCATGGCGGAGAGTGAAAAGCACGGAATACCCTGTATCCGTGGCGTATTTCATCAACACCACGGCGCCTGCGGTAGGGACGCTGTTCTGGCTGGTGACGTCCAGGGAGATATCATTCGATAGCCCCCGAGGGTCGAGCTCAATCGTGTTCTGGCGATAGGGTGAGAGGTAAGGCACTGCGGCATTGCCATTGCGGTTAAGGCTAAGGCTGCTGTTGTTTGCCACCTTTGCGCCTCCCGCATGTTCCGCTTCAATGACCGCCATGGTGTCCCCCATGATCGGCGTCAGCACAACGCCATTTTGCCAGGCGACAACACCGCCAGAGAGGTTCATGCCGTATTGCTGGTAACCCTGGCCTGCTGAGAAACTGCCGCCCATGCTGGTCCACGGCGAAGTCCAGTTACCACTGACGCCGCCCGTGGTTTTATTGCTGCTATGGTCGTAGTCATCCTGATTGACGAACGCGCCCCAGTTATACTGACGGTTCTCCCCGGAGGTGCCGGCGATTGAGTTTTGCAGCCCCCGATGCCCGCTTTCCTGAACATAGGTGGTACTGAGATAAGCCGAGCGCGCGCTGTTCCCTAACGGCAGGGAAATCCCTATCGCGATTTTGTTATCCCATTTGTCTTTCACTAAATCGCGGGTACGGCTGGCGTTGAGGTTAAAATTGAACCACTTGAACGCATTGGTGTAACCCAACTGATACTCGGTATCACGCCCGCTTTTGTTCCAGTAATCCTGAGTGCTGGCACTGAGATTAATGCTCCCAAGAGTCTCGGAAATAGTTTGCGTTGCGCTGAGTTGCAGACGATTCTTGCGGTTAATGCTGCTGGAATAAGCCCCTTTATTTGTCCGCTCTAAATCACGCATCAACATCGCATCGTCAATATCGTAATAACCGGAGCTGGAATAGCGATAGCTCGCCAGAGTGATATTGGTATCAACGACGGGCAGAATCCTGGCAAATGAAAAGCGGATGCTCTGGCCTTCACGCTTACTGTTATCCGCAAGCGTCGTTCGCGCATGCGTTATGTCAGCAGAAAGCGCGCCAATGAGCGTATTGAGCGCGACGCCACCTGCGACCGATTGATAATCCTCCCCGCCCATCGCACCGGTGTAAGTGGTCAGTAAGTTAGTAAAACCATGACGGAATGTCCCCATCGCAATCTGTGGTTTCTCATTCACGGAGGTATTCCGATAGCGCCCCGCCATCAGCGAATAGCGACTGGTTCCCGGGCGGAGCAGTTCAGCGATGGAAGCATAGGTCACGGTAAAACTGTGCTCACTCCCATCTGCCTCTTTAATCGTTACCAGCAGATCGCCGTCGGTGCCATTGGGGTACAGGTCATCAATACGGAACGCGCCTGGCGGAACCGTCGTTTGATAGATACGCGCGCCGCGCTGACTCACGCTGACGAGTGCGTTGGTGTTCGCAACACCGGTAATGACTGGCGCATAGCCTCGCTGGGAATCCTCATACATACGATCGTCAGAAGTCAGCATTACGCCCCGAAAACCAACGCTGTCGAAGACCTGGCCATCCGTGGTGGAATCACCCATCACCAGTTTGCTGCGCAGCGGAATAATGCCGCGCTCAAGATAAGTGCTGGTTGAGTCATAATGCCAACCCTGATCGTTGTTCCAGTTGAAAACACCGCGATAGCGTAAGCGCCAGGCATCCCAATTGAGCCCTCCCATCAGGCTCAGATACTGAGATGACATAGAGTCCGTTCCAGACATCTCTGCATGCCATGCGTTGTAATCATATTGCAACGTCGCAGCAGGAATACCGTTATCCCATAATTCAGGATTAACATAGCCGCGAACCTGGCGAAGCAGCCATATCTGAGGCGCCTGCACATTGATGCGCTGTGTCGTCACATCGTAATAAGCTGTTAAATCAGAAGATATATCACCGATACGCACACAACTTTCATTATTCTTTAACGACTGGCGCAGCATTGGATCAATTTTATCAATATCGATTCCCAGCGTTGATATCAGCTTCAGCGTAAAACACGGCTTGGCTACTACGGCATTGCTTTTATCATTTTCGAACTTAACTTCACCACGTCCTCGCCATTTGTCGTTCACATACAGATCGACATTATATTGTCCCTGCGGAACCGGGTTTCCCTGAGAATAGTTGCTAACATCAATCGCTGAGCGTAAAAAATCGCTATTAAATTGCACTTCATCATTTTCAGCGAAGGCAACCTGAACAGAAATAAAAGATAAAACAACGAATTGAGCAATGCGGGTTAATCTCAGAGGACAAGAAATAACGTTATGGGCTACTTTGTAATTTTTGCTCATTTGTTGTTTCTCCACCATAATCATTTATTACACTGTAAAAAACTGAAGCACCGCTCAATTGCGTCGATTTTTTATTAGCGAGCGGAAATACTATTTCGCTTTTTGGCTTCACCATACGCTGGGGGAAGTTTTCTACAGCAGCTAATACAGCTGACCCTGTTGTTCGACGAATCTCAACCTTGCTGAAAGTGATGTAATAGGGAGAGTCGTTTACTACTTTTATGTTGTTCCCTTGTTGGAATATTTTTAATTCTTTATAAGACTGTAATGGTGTTGGTTGCAGATTATCCGGGCGGTAGAATAATTTTATTCGGGTACGAAATGCCAACTGCATATGTGTTTTGCCCGACGTTGAATCCTGTGCTTTTGGCGGAATTTCCAGCATGTTGAACCAAAACAAGGACTCCCTGTCCTGCGGCAATGACGGGTTCGTCGCCATGATTCGCACAGCTTGCCCCTTCGCCGGATCAATACGAACAACGGGAGGAGCAATGAGGAACGGAACCGTGATCTCCCCAGGCTTTGCATTTGGGTTACCATCATCCATCCATATTTGTAAAAGATAAGGATTATTCCCCCGGTTTTTTAACTGTACCGTTGATTCCTTGTCTTTTGCATTAAATACAATGCGTGTTCCGTTAATCACAACGTCAGCCATAGCGTTCAGTGAGAACGCCGAAAATAACAATACCAGCCCGGAAGATAATATCTTTAACATCTCATCACCTCATAATCAGGAGTAAAGGACGCCGCCTTTACTCCTGTCTTTATTACTCGTAAACCATGGTGTAATCGACCTGAGTCGTTACAGAACCCGCAGTAGATGCGCCAGTAGCATAATATTGCGCAAAGTAATTCAGCGTACCGTTTCCAGAAGAGATATCGACAGGGATATCATTCTGGCCATTCGCTACTGAAGCCCCTGCAACAATGGCGTCACGATCGGCGTTTAATAATTGAACCTGCACGTTAGTCGCTGCATCTGCCGCTGCTGAATCAATGTTCAGACGACCGGTTGTGCTATCAACATAAGCGCCAGGTTCGAAGTAGGTGCTGGCGGTATTTAAAGATGTTCCTGAGCAGTTACTCAGCGAGATAGTGAACGGCGTAGCACCTGCCGTTGCGCCTGCTGCGCCGAGCGTAGTAGACGAAACGGTTGGCAGCGTTACCGTTGCATCATTACTGCCACCGTCGACAGAAATAGTACAAGTTGTATCAGTAATTTGTCCGTTAATTGTAATAGTTCCATCCACCGCAAATGCTGAAGCAGTAAATGCGGAAGTGATAACCATTGCTAACGCGGATAACGCATAATTATATTTACGCATAATAAATTCCCCTGGTGTTGTTGATATAAATGAACGACGTATTGAATGTGTTATTAAGGCAAAACAAACCTCACCCCATTATCAAAAATGAGTACTGAATAACACCTTCCGGTTCCATTGACATAATATACGCAAAACTTTCATCCGCAATATTAGGATTTTTCAACCAAAAGAAATCAAATCCAAATGCTTACAGGAAAATAAAGTACCGCATAATATCTGCGCTATTCACCATGCAAAATATATCGATAACCAGGTTTTTATAAGACAGTATCAGTTAAAAAAAGATAAAATTTTATAAATCAAATAAATTGATCCAGATCACTGCACGACCCAAAACAGTCGAAATTTAAACATATAAAAAACACAATAAAAACCAAATATCAAACAAACAAGAACAAAACGATCACATTTATTGCTGCATTATTAGCCAGAAAACACCACTTTTAGAATTACGAGAATAATCCTGACAATACGACTAAAGTATTTTATATAATTTATTAATAATTAATGAGTTATTACAAACAAATCATTTTTTTAATTTTTTGCAAGAATAATCCTATTTAGATTCTAAACGTAACTATTGTTAAGCCAAGGTTACAATACATACCATTTCCAGGAATTTTACCGGAACGATCTTTTCTTTTAATCACCTACTATTTCTCAGTATAAAAATCTAAAGATTGCTTACCACAACCTTACAAAAAAGGACAATCCACTATTAGAATCGGCTTTTTTGAGCACAAAAAAGAATGGAAGGGGAAAGTTTGTTGAAAACTCCGAACGGGGAAAAAAGAAGAGAAATTTCGCTATTGTCGTTAAGCGGGAAATACCATGCTGCATGTTATCGCCAGAAAAGAGTCTCTGGCGATAAAGTTCATTTAACTTAAAGCGTTACCGATCACCACCCCGGCACCGCGCCACCGTTAAAGATAGTCTCTGCGGCTTTCGCAACTTCCGGCGACTGATAAGACTGTAAAAACGCTTTCACATTTTCAGCATCTTTGTTGTCTTCCCGCGCCACCAGTATGTTCACATACGGCGAGTTTTTATCTTCGATAAAGACGCTGTCATGTACCGGTGAAAGTCCGGTTTGCTGGATGTAGGTGGTGCTAATGATCGCCACATCCACTTTCGCATCGTCCAGTACGCGCGGCAGCTGCGCGCCTTCCAGCTCCATAATATTCAGATGACGTGGGTTGTCGGTGATATCCAGCGCCGTTGGTAACAGACCCTTCCCCTCTTTCAGGGTAATCAACTTCTCTTTTTGCAGCAGCAGGAGCGCACGCCCGAGGTTGGTCGGATCGTTAGGAATGGCGATCGTCGCCCCGTCTTTCAGTTGATCAACCGTTTTAATTTTTTTCGAGTAGCCCGCCATCGGGAAAACAAAGGTGTTGCCTACCGCTACCAGCGTGTAGTTATGGGCTTTGTTATCTTGTTCGAGGAACGGTCGATGCTGGAACACGTTGGCGTCCAGTTCGCCGTGATTGGTCGCATCGTTAGGCAGCAATGAACCGCTGAATCCTACCAGTTCCACATCAAGACCGTACTTCTCTTTGGCGACTTTCTTCGCGACTTCCGCCACATCCTGCTCGGCGCCGTTAATCACGCCGACTTTGATGTGTTTCGCGTCGCTGCTTTGCTGATCGCACCCCGCCAGCAATATGCCCGCCAACAGTACCGCCGCCCCTGCCCGTAAATGAGGTATCGTCAATTTCACGTTTTTATCCTTATTAAATAACCATCTGATGGGTAATGAAATGACTATAGCGGGAAGGCCGCTGCGGTTTAAAAAACGAAAAGGCATCAGCAAGAAGAAAAAGGCATATACAAAAAGCCCGGTGGCGCGAACGCTTGCCGGGCCTACGTAAACTACGCCATCAAACCAGCGCTTTCACGATCTCCATTAACCTGACGATATCTTCAGGCCGGGTGTTTCCGGTTTGCGGATCGATAATCGAGCTGTAAACATGCGGCATCACGCGCGGCACGCCCGCCTCCAGGCAGGTTTGCAAAATAACGCCGAAATTTTCCAGGGAAATGCCGCCGGTCGGTTCGATCAGCGTCATCCCGTTGCGGGCTGCGCTGGTTGCCAGCACATACAGCTCCGGTAACGACGTCTCGCCGCCCATCGGAAAAAACTTCGCCGCGTGCGCCCCCATATCCTGCATCATGCGTACCGCTGCATCGCAGGAAACGCGGGCCGGCGTCCCCTGGCTGCTGCGAACGCCAGTGGAGATAAGCACCTCGCCCGGCGTGCCTGTCGGGCTGACCAGCGCGTTGATATGCGTTTTTTCGCCGCCCGTTGCCGCCAGCGCGCCAGCGGCAAAACCACATCCGGTAAAGGTCTGGTTGACGTGCGCCGGGTGTACCTTTGCAGCAATCATCGCCGCCTTATAGTATTGCGCCGGATCGCCCGCTCCCAGCCCCACGGAGATGCACGGCACCTCCGCCATCCAGCGTTTTACCTCCTGAACACCGTCCTCCACTGAGGCAAACTGTGCGGAGAGGACGCCGATCGCCGCATGGCCTTCGGCAGCATCATAGATTTCCCTGGCATTGGCGATATCTTTCGCCAGTACGTTAATCGCCACACGATTACGATAAAAATTAATCTGCTGCATGGTCGGCAATCTCCTTCAGTCGCGCCACGATTAACGCCATTTCCCCTTCTGCGACCGTTCGCGGGTCGAGGCTGAAAACGCCCTGGTGGAGGTTATAGCGACGGGCATAAATGGCGATATCGCCGCCGCGCAGCTGAGCTTCGACTTCGCGGGCATCCAGCCCCAGTTCACGGGCATTCACCCGAATACGAATACGCCAGATCGCGCGCCCGGCCTCATCCTGCTCGATATCCGCACTCAACCCACGAATCGCTGAAATGGCGTCGGCTACCGGCTGAAGCTGTTCGGCGGTGACTACCGTCTGCCCCTGGTGATAATTCTCCAGCGCATACACCAGCCCGACCATATTCTCCTTACCGATCTTCATCGCTCTGGCGATGCCGTGATGCTGCGCTTTGCAGGCGGCGATCCACGTTCTCTTGCCGGTGATAAATCCAGAGGTTGGCGCATTGAAGGCTTTCGCGCCGCTGTAGACAACCATATCCGCGCCGCTCGCCACCCAGACGTGCAAATCCTCCTCGGCAGCGGCATCAACAATTAACGGCAGGTTGTGAATCTGCGCCACCTGGACGAAGTCTTCAATGCCCAACATCCCCTTCTGCACGCAGTGATGTGATTTCACATACAGCAGGGCGGCGGTGTCATCGGTAATCGCACTCTCCAGTTGCCAGCGCGCGGCCAGGTTGCTCGACCCCACTTCCACTACGCGCCCGCCACCCAGACGGATCGCGCTGGTGATCGGCGCGCCGTAATCCACATTATGCCCACGCAGCATCACCACTTCATTGGCCATACCGGAACTGTCCGGCATCTGCGTGACCCGGTCCCGATCGCCACGGGTAATGGCGGCGGCAACGGCAATCGCAATTCCCGCCGAGGCGCATGAGGTGACATAACTGTCTTCCGCGCCGGTATAGCGGGAGACCCGCTCACCGGTTTTTTCCACCAGCTTGTCGATCTCGACAAAAGCGGAGGCCGCACGCGCCGTGGCGTGCATCACCTCCGGCGCGACGCTGGAGACGCCAAGAATCGTCATCTTGCCGCAGGCGTTAATCACCTGCTTCAGCCCCAGCTGTTGATAGATATTCTGTGTCATGGCTTACAACACTCCCAGCAGCGAGCAGACCACGCTAAGCGCCACAATCGACAGCAGAATGGTGGTATAACGCGGCCCTTTCTTCACCAGAAAGATGTAGATGGCAAATACTGCCGCCAGCGGCAGCAGGCCAGGCGCAATCGAATCGAGGATCTGCTGAACCACCACTTCAGAACCTTTCAGGGCGCTGATTTTCAGCGGGGTGGTGATCTTGACGTAGCTCGCCGACAGCGCCCCCATCATGATCAGCCCCAGCACGTTAGCGCCGTAGATCAGTTCCTTGATTCGCCCCCCTTGCAACAGCCCGACGATGGAATCACGTCCCAGCGTATAGCCTTTGTGAATCAGGCCGTAGCTGATCGCCAGCGTAATGGCCGGATAGAGAATCAGCGGCGCAATACCCCCGAATGCGCTGCCATTGGCGGCGAACGGAATAAAAATCGCAATCAACAGCGGCATCACCGCCGCCCAGACGATGGAATCGCCCATCCCGGCCAGCGGCCCCATCAGGCCGGTTTTAATCCCGGTGATGGAGGCGTCGCTGATCGGTTCGCCACGCGTTTTCTGCTCTTCCATAGCGATGGAGATGCCCTGGATCACCGCGCCAAAGGTCTGTTCTGAGTTAAAGAAGTTCAGATGGCGCTTCAGCGCTTCCACCTGTTCCTCTTTTTGCGGGTAGAGTTTTTTGATGATCGGCGTCATCGAGGCGCAGAAAATCAGGCTCTGTAAACGTTCATAGGAGTTAGAAACCTCCGCGCCCAGCCAGTAGATAAACCACGCCCTGGTGATGTCCGCTTTGGTCAGCGCTCCGGTTTCCCGCGCACGCTCAACCAGTTCATGTTGCATTACGTCGCTGCTCATCATGCTGCTCCTTCATTTTTCGCCAGGCCTTTAATCAGGAAGGCCACACAGGTGCCGAAGATTGCCATCGCCATGATGTCGACCTTGAGGTACAGCACCGCGAAGAATCCACCGATAAACCACGGCAGCAGACTCTTTTTGCCGATCACCATAATGGTGATGGCGAAGCCCAGCGCCGGGAGGATCCCGCCCATGATTTCAAAGGAGTGGGTCAGCCAGTGCGGCATCAGCTTGAGGAAGCTTTCTACTACGTTCTGGCCGAAATAGTTGGCGGCGAACACCACCGGGAAACGCAGCGCCAGACCGAGTAACGCCGGGTAAAGGAAAGCGCAGCGCATAATGCCCGCCATGTTTGCCGTTTCCGCGTGTTTGTCGGCCATATGTACCCAGGCGGCGTTCAGCGTACGGCGTAGCTGGTCGAGGAATACGCCGATCACGCCAAACGGAATCGCCAGCGCAATCGCCAGGTTGGGGTCCATTCCGGCTTTAACCGCAATGGGGATCGAGATACAGGCCGCCAGCGCCGGATCTGACGGCACGTTGCCGCCCGGCGTCGAGGTCACGCCCAGATAGACGAGCTGCATACCCGCCCCGATGATCATCGCCGTCTGCATATTCCCGAGCAGCAGCCCCACAAAGACCGCGACAACCACCGGCTGAAGCAGCATGGCGGAGAAGGTGTAGCCAAGGCGTAATCGGGCAAACCAGTAATACAACCCCATCAGGCTTGCAAAGACTAAAGTATCCATAGTGTTATCCCATTATCAGAGGGTTAGAATTTTTTCAGGATATCGTCCAGCGACTGTGGTTTATCTTCCGGGATAGTCTGGAAGAACACCTGAATCCCACGACTTTTCAGGTCGTTAAGAATGCCAACGTCTTTTTCATCGAGCGTAATGTTCTGGAAAACCGCTTTGCGGTTTGGCCCACCGCCTAAGCCCCCAACCTGAATGGTGGTGACATCAAATCCCTGCTGCACGGCCTGTTGAATGGCCACCAGAGACGGGAACAACACCAGCACATTGCCGTCGCCGAGTTGGTTTTCTTTCCACGATGCCGCAAAGCTCTGGTTGCTGTAGCAATCCACTTTGATGTTTGGCGGCGCGGCCATCAGGTAGATGTTTTTCATAAACGGATCGGCATCCAGTTCGTCACTGACCACGGCAATCCGGTTCGCCTGGGATTGTCCGACCCACTTCGTCACGACCTGCCCATGAATCAGACGGCTGTCGATGCGACATAACACGATGTTTGCCATAATGATTTTCCTTATTGTGATTGTTGTAATTGACGAACATGGGCGACGACATCCAGACAACTGCTGCGCCCGGCTTCCACCAGACCGCTCACGCAGGCGGTAAGCGGGCCGTGTTCGCGCCGGTCCAGCGCCTCCAGCAGCAGCGAGGCGTTCAGCCCGGAAACCACCGCCACCGGATAATCCGCACTCAGTCGTGCCGCCACGTTGGAGGTCGTGCCGCCAACAAAATCGGTCAGAATAAGTGAGCCTTCCGGCATGGTTTTCACCACGGCTTCGACACGTTGATAAAACTCGCCCAGCGTATCCACGGGCATGAGCGCAATTTCTGTTACGCCTTTAATTTCCCCCATCACCATGCGAAGGCTGTTGCAGAGCTGTTGTCCCCAGCCGCCATGCGTCAGCAGCAGGATCTGGGGCAAGGATTCAGTGGTAGTCAAAATGGCCTCCTGGCTCGATTACATGAGACTGACAATGCCCGATAGCGTCACCGCCGTAGGCCGGATAAGGCGTTTACGCCGCCATCCGGCACACATTGCCCGGTGGCGCTACGCTTACCGGGCCTACGAATAGCAAACGCCATCCGGCAAAACTCATCAGAGTAAGAGCAAAGGCTGTGCCAGGATTTGTGTCACGCGAGGGGAGAAGAGAGGTCTGGCGAGGCGCAGCGCCACGCCAGATAAGGGATCAGCTATAGAGTAATTCGTAGATATAAAAATATTCCGCGTCCGATAAACGGATGGCATAAGCCTCTTCAATCGGCAGGAAAGCCGATTTGATGACACTAAACGCGCGGGCATCCAGATCCGGTTTGTTTTCCAGCGCCATCTGTAACGGTTTTCGGTTAATCACGATACGCTCGACCATGCAGCAGCAGTGGATCAGGAAGCGCAGTGTCACCTGGCGGCTTGGTTTCAGCGAAAGCGTGGTGGTCAGATGGTTAAGCACCCCTTCCATTTCTTTCAGAATGCGCTGCGGGTTAAGCACTGAAATATGGTTGATGATGCTCTCCATCGTCAGCGCGCTGATAAAGCGCATTGCGCTACGTTCCATTTCCAGGCGGCGTTCAGCGCTGGTGAGGTCCGGCGTTAACAGGCTCAACACCAGTTCCGGCCCTTGCTCAGAGAACAATTCCTCCAGCGAAATGAATGGAATATCCGGCAGCCCCGGCTGGAAGGTGCCAACAATACCCGCCAGTCGTTCACTGGCATGCAGCGACTGCTGGACGCGCTCCAGGCTGCGAACATCGTTGTAATCGAGGATCACCATCCGCGTGTCCTGCGACATCAGCTCGCCAAAACTCTCCTCCAGCACCTTTTTGATTTTTTCCGCCGTGCCCATGCCGGTAATACAGGAGATAACCAGCACTTTGCCGCCGTTTTCCTGCTGTGGCGTACAAAGCTGGCAGGGGATGCTTTTACCCTGCATTAACGCCGCCAGCTGCGGCAGGTCGCTGGTTTCATAGCTTAAATCCAGCCCCACCTCCAGCAGGCTGGTCAGGGTTATATTTGGCATCAGCAGAACGTCAATCTGGAATAATTTGCTGATCGTACTGCCAAAATGTACCAGCGAGCCGATGTCCACCATCAGGATCAGCCGCTGATAACGTCGGGTCTGAATCATCTGGGTCAGAGTTTCCAGCGTGTCATGCACCGACTGCTCAAACGGCATATCGATAGCACTGAACAACTCGCGCTCCAGCACCCGATTCACATACTGCGCCATGCTTGTGGCCGTTGTTGCGCCGTGAGCAATCAGGATCACCCCGCAGTCCGGGCTGGCGTCGATACGCTGACGATAATGACGACACTCTTTGAGGAACAGACACAGCCAGACCACTTCCGTCGCCGGACACTGAATATGCAGCAATTCATTGATTTTTCGGCACAACAATGTGGCGTTGTCGTACTCATCTTTGCAACGATCGAGGATCAGGCTGGAAGAATAAAGCTGCGGGATCAGGCCGCGCTGAACGTAGCCAATCAGCGCCAGAAAATGTTTACGCAGCGGATTTACCAGGTTCTCCGGCAGCGTAAACGTAAGCACCTGCTCCACACAGCCAATAAGCAGCGTCACGCGTTCCTCAATCTGGTCGCCATAACGCGGCGGATGCGCAATATTGTCGCGACTGTAGAGGCCATATTCAAAAATTGAGCTGAGCTTATTTTTCAGGATTGCCAGCGTTTCCGCCGGAGGCACGTTACTGTTGCGCAGATTGACGTATTCGCGGGTCAGGAAGCTGTAAAAAAGATCGCTCTCTTCAATCTCAGCGCCCGTCGCCAGCGACGTTTTCAAGGCGGGCAACGTGCGCGCGTCAACGTTCAAGCGCTCTTTGCCATCAAACAGCGTGTCCACCAGCAGACGTTGCTCCGGCGTGGCGTTAAACGGCATTTCCGCCAGCCGTTTATCCAGTTGCAGCGTATCGTTATGCTCCGTCATCCCCGACGCCCACGCCTGAGCGCAGAGGAACTGGATATCACTCTTGAGCTGGCCGATGTTGCCTTCCAGCGGCTTATTCAGCAGCCAGAGCAACAGCGTCTTGTCGATACTCACCGTGCGCTCAATTTTGCGACTTTCACGTTGCAGAAAGCCGACAATCAGCTCCACCTGTTCTTCGATTGAACGCTGGCGAATGCCCGGCAGATCGATACAGACCTGAATACGCCGCTGAAAAGTACGCAACAACGCCGAACTTACCGGTTCTGTCGTCGCGCAAATCAGGCGTACCGATATCGAACGCGCCTTGCTGCTTGCCCCCAGCGGACGGTATTCACCTTTATCGAGAATGGAGAACAGCTTTTCCTGCCCTTCATACGGCAGACGGTGTACCTCATCCAGCAGCAGATAGCCGCCGTCCGCCTGCTCCACCAGGCCGGGTTTATTCTCGCTCGCTCCGGTAAACGCCCCCTGTCGATGACCAAACAGGTGCGAAGAGAGCAGTTCCGGGTTATGGGCATATTCCGCACAGTTAAAATAGACCAGCGGCGGCAGGGAGCCTGCGGCGTGCTCGCAGGCAAAGCGGTGCATCAGTTCAGCAAAGAAGGTTTTGCCAACGCCGGAAGGTCCGGTCAGCAACACATGCAGCCCGTGGGGGTAAAGCACTGCGGCGCGGCCTTTTTCTACTGCATCGCGCAGGCTGCGATCGTAGCCAATCAGACCGGTAAAGGGATCGTCGATTGTGTGCCCTTCCTGACGCGGCAACAGATCGGCAATTGTACGTACTTCACGTTCGGCGTCATCCAGCTTACGCCCCAGCAGCGTTTCCAGCGCCTGACGGTGCAGGAAAAACACCGGGCGGCCCCGGCTTTTGATCGCCAGACCATCATTGCAGAGTTGATTGAGATCTTTACTGACCGAGTTGCGCGCCAGCCCGAGGTTAAAGCCAATGGCTTCCGCCGTAAATGCCGTCTCCTGCGCCAGATCGGCAAGATTCAGCCCGCGCGTCAGCCGTTCGAGTTCCCCCAGTATTACCTCAATCCGTCTCATCTCTTTACCGCTTAAGAAATAAATGATTGTTCAGAACATACACTATTCTGCTACGCAAGAAAGTGAGAGAGCGGGGAGAATCCGCCTACAACTTACAGACGAGACGGTTTTTCGAAGTAATGCGGACCGCTGAGAGAGTCGTGTTCTGTCTATACTTATGCTTAAACTTTGAATACTGGATGATGACGATGAAACAAACCGCTCTGCTGCTCTTTACCGCCCTTCTCGCGCTGCCAGGCATTGCGTTGGCTAACTCGCCTTATAGCTCGCTTCAGACCGCTAACGAAAAAAGCACCGTCCTGAAAGAGCTACGCAAAATGTGTACGCCGCAGGCATCGCTGTCGGATGAGGCATGGGAGAAGATGATCATGTCGAATGAGAGTAATCAACAGCACATCCGCGAAGCCATCGTGGCGATAGAAAGGAACAACCAGAATAACTACTGGGAAGCGCTCGGCAAAGTCGAATGCCCGGATATGTAAAACGTCATGGGTGACCGAATCGTCACCCCTTTTGATGTATTATCGCGTCGTTTGTATGCGAACTTTTACCGTCACCAGCAGCGCCGTCAGCAACATCAGGCTGCCGGAGAGCGCCAGCGGCGACAGCAGACCAAGGTTATCAAGCGCATAGCCGCCAACAGCCGCACCGCAGGTATTGGCAAGCTGGATCACCGCAACCTGAACGGACCCGGCTTTTTCCGCCTGATCGGCAAGCGTACGGGTGATCCACGTTGACCACCCTACCGGCACCAGCGCAAACGACAGCCCCCAGACAATCGCGATCCCTGCCGCCACCACTTTTTCGCTTCCCCACAACGTCAGCACCAGCGCGCTGACGGCCAGAACCAACGGCGCGCCTGCCAGCGCCAGTTTGACCGAGCGTTTAAGAATAAAAGAGGAGAGCGACGTTCCCACAAAACTGGCAATGCCAAAGCTCAGCAGCACCAGCGTCAGGCCATCGACATCAAAGCCCGCCAGATTCATATACACCGGGCGGATGTAGGTAAAGAACGCGAACTGTCCGGCAAAGGACATAAAGATGGCGATCATCCCCGCCATTACGCCGGGACGTTGCAACAGACTGAAGATATTTTGTTTTTGGTGAGACGGTTCGCCAGGCAGCGAAGGTAACGATTTCACTACCCAAATAACACACAGTACGCCCATCACCGCCGCCGCGTTAAAAACATGACGCCAGCCAATAATCCCACCTAAAAAACTGCCCAGCGGCGCGGCGATCACCAGCGCGATGGAGACCGCGCCAAAAATAACCGACAACGCTTTAGGCACGGTACGCGGCGGCACCAGACGCATCGTCAACGAAGCCGACATCGCCCAGAATCCCCCCAGCGCCAGCCCCAGGCAGGCACGCCCGGCCAACAGCAGCGTGAAGGAAGTTGCAAACGAAACCAGCAGACAGGAAAGCGTTAATAAAACGGCAAACAGGATCACCACATAGCGACGATCGGTCGCCTGAATAATTTGGGTGATAAACAGGCTGGCAAACATGGCGACAAACGCCGTTACCGTTACCGACTGCCCGGCGACGCCTTCAGAGATTCCGAGGTCCTGCGCCATCGGCGTCAGCAGGCTGACGGGCAAAAACTCAACGGTGATCAGGCAGGCAACACAGAACGCCACAGCGAAAACAGCCGACCAGTTTGGCCGGATAATCGTCTCAGCATGGGATTGTTCTTCGATTCTTGCACTCATTTCGTTACCTGCGTCTTTCTCTGCCAGAAAAGCCGTGCAGTGTAACATCTAAAGTGTGACGTATTTAACGTTTTAGCAACTATATTAATAGCCGGATGGCGCTGACGCTTATCCGGCCTACAGATTCATCGTGCCTGCGGGAATGGACGACCTCAATGCAACCAGTGCACGCCATCTTCAGGTTGAAAAAGGGCGTTGTAGCGTATCTGGAAGGCGTTAATCTCTTGCATATCCGGTTCTATTTCGCGCAGAAACCCCAGCGCCAGGCGTACCTGCGCGTCAGTAATTGGCGCGGCCAGACGCGTTTTTTGCAGCTGACGATACCACTGTTGCAGGTTCTGATCGCTGCCATCCACAATCACGATCTGCCAGATCAGCAATATCTGGGCGGCATTTTGCAGATGTGATTCATCAGGACGATGCAGGTACTGTAAAAACGCCTCTCCAGGCGCTTTGCCCATCTGGTCGATCATTGATTCCACCGGCACCACGCTGATGCCCAGACGCTCGCTTAACCGACGAATCGCACGCCGGGCTCCCGAGGTGAGCACCCTGAAGCCAACAATAAACACCACGACCAGCGTGGCCAGCATGATCCAAATCATAACCTGCCCTGTTAAACCAACTTTGCAGAAAGCGCCTGACAGGCTTCACGAACCCACTGCGAATATTGTGGAATGCACTCTTTTGGCATTTGCAATTCAACACCGCTGATACTGATCGCAGCAATCACCTCATGATTACGATTAAACACCGGCGCAGCGATACAATAAATACCTGGGGAATCTTCCGCGTTATCAAAGACCCATCCTTGCTCACGGATTCTGGCAAACTCCTTTAGCAAGGCTTTCTTACTGGTGATGGTGGTCTCAGTGTATTGCGGTAACTGCTCATCCGGCAAAAGTTCGTCCATTTTGTCCTGCGGTAACCAGGCACAAAGCGCTTTCCCCACGCCGGAACTGTGCATCGGCAGCTTTTTACCGACCCAGGTACGAATACCGATTGGCTGAGTGTTCTCAAGCTTCATCAGGTAAATGGGCGCGACTTCATCCAGGATACCCAGATGGCAGGTCAGATCGGTTTGCTCACGCAATTTCTCCAGAACAGGCAGAGCAACGTTGCGGATATCAAATTGCTCCAGCGAACGATTACCCCATTCGTACAATTTCAGGCCCAGGAAAAAGCGCCCCTTTTCCAGACGCAAAAGGTGATGTTCGACCAATGCGTTTAACAATGATGACGTGCTGCTTTTAGGTAATGCTAAATCTTGTTGGATCTGGCTGAACGTCGCCCCTGGTGTATTGAAGAGGTAATTACAGATTTTTACCGTCTTATCCAGTGCGGGAACAGAGGTCGTAATATCCTGGCTCATACGAAATTAATCTTTTCTATTCATAGACTCCTCTCAGTATACCGCAATCACTTTCCTCAGGAATGCGGCTTTTTTGCGCATAGAGGAAGCACAGGCAATTCCTGAAATGTTAACCGCCTAAATCAGATCGCTATCACAATTGTTCATTTGTTCTGCAAAAATCATTGACGAATGATTTGGATATTTGCTGTACTAATTTCAATATACAGAACATTAGTTCCATATACTGAACAAGAGGTAGCAATGTCGAACGTATTTAAAGGTATCTTTCCGCCAGTCCCAACCATTGTTGACAATCATGGCGAATTAGATCGCGCCGGAATGGCCACCATGATTGACCATGTCATTAACAACAGGGCTGACGGAATGCTGATTCTGGGCAGCGGCGGTGAGTTTTCACATTTTTCCACTGAGCAGAGAAAACAGATCGCCGAATTCAGTCTGCAATATGTTGCAGGAAGAGTACCGGTGTTAATTGGTATTGCCTGCGCCAGCACCGCAGAAACCATCCAGTTAGGTGAACACGCACAAAACGCAGGCGCTACGGGCGTACTGGTGGTGAATCCTTACTATGCGAAACTCAGTGATGACGCGCGTTTTACGCATTACAAACGCATTGCCGAAGCACTCAGTATACCTGTCTTTTTGTATAACTTCCCTGAGTTAACTGGCCAGGATATCGGTCTGGACGTGATCACCCGACTCGCCCGTGAAGTGCCTAATATTGTAGGAATTAAAGACACCATTGATAACATCAGCCACACCCGGGAAATTATTAATCGCGTCCACCCATTCCGCCCGGAGTTTATTGTCTTTAGCGGTTATGACGAATATTTGCTTGATACGCTATTGTTGGGCGGTCACGGTGGAATCCCTGCAACATTTAACTTTGCCCCACACATTACCAGAGGCATATATCAGGCATTTATTCGTGAAGACCTCACTACGGCTAAAGCACTACAGCAGCAACTGGCAACGCTTTCTCCTCTGTATGCATTAGAACAGCCTTTTTTTGGCGTCATCAAGACAGCTATCAAATTAACTGGAGTGGATATTTCAACTGCCGTAGTTCCACCAGCCTTACCACTCAATGAGGAAAAAACAGCCCTTGTTCGAAATATTCTGGCCCGTATTACTCTGTAAATCAGCATGAGAGCAATGATAATGAACATCAACCCTGTACTAAAACTCAATCCAAAAGATGATGTGGTTATCGCAAGACAGTGTGTTCCCGCTGGCACCTGGCTTGAAGAAGAACAAATTACAGTTATCAGCGACATTCCCGCAGGACATAAAATTGCCCTACGCTCACTAAACATCGGGGAGGCAGTGAAACGGTATGGGCAGATTATCGGTTTCGCTACCCAACCTATTCAAGCCGGCGAGCATATACATATGCACAACCTGGGCATGGGCGATTTTGAGCGTGATTACGCCTGGGGCGTGGATCGGCATTCCCCCACACCCGCCGAACATCAGGATATATTTCAGGGAATTCGTCGCGCTGACGGGCGTGCCGCCACGCGTAACTATATTGGCATTTTAAGTTCGGTTAACTGTAGCGCGACGGTCGTCAGAGCGATTGAGGATCATTTTCGTCTACACGGTCTGGCCGATTACCCAAATGTCGATGGCGTGGTGTCGCTTCCACAAAGTTTTGGTTGCGCGATTGGCTCTAAAAGTGAGTCCATGGCGGTCATGCGGCGCACGATGGCAGGTTACGCCACACACGCCAACTTTGCTGGCGTCATTATTATTGGGCTGGGTTGTGAGTCCAGCCAAATCAAAGACATGATGAATGCCCATGGGTTGGAAGATGGTCCAATGATGCACAGCTATACTATCCAGGACGTTGGCGGAACACGGCATGCCATTCAGAAAGGGATTGATCTGGTAAATCAAATGCTTCCCCT